>JARJMV020000310.1 GCA_029335935.2 bacterium | reverse complement strand
CATCGTCTGCGCCTGCACGGACTCGATGGCCTGCCCGATGTACGGCTCCGCTTTGTACGCAGGTGTAAGAATAGAAACCAGCGGACGAACGGTCATAGTGTGTAAATTGTACCATTAAGGCGAAAGATGGGTACAATCTCTTGCGATGAGCGAAAAATCGCTGCGTCGGCAGGCGGTGCAGGCAGGCGTGTACCTGACCCTGCGCCGAGTGGTCGGACTTGTCTTGAGCTTTATCGGTTTGCTTTACTTGACTCGCCTCGTTGGTCCGAACGCTTACGGTGCCTACACAGCAGCGTTCAGTGTGATAGGATATGTGCTGACGGTAGGGGCGCAAGGAGGGCGCATCTACCTAATACGCCAACCTGAAAATGTTGCCCCATCCCTGTTCGGCCTCACCTTCTGGTGGCTATTTGCTGCGGGGATTGGGGCCGCGGCGCTTCTGAGTGCTACTGGTGTTGGACTGCTTGCCATAGGCTCCCGTGAAACTCAGTTTGCAACGGCACTGGCTTGGTTGGCGAGTACCTTGCCCCTAAGCCTTGCGCGAGGAGTTCCGACGGCGCTACTGGAACGCCAATTGGACTATAGCAAATTAGCTATTATAGAAATCACTGGGCAGTTGTTAATTTACATCGCTGGGATTCCGTTGGCGCTGAAAGGTGCGGGCATTTGGGCGCTAATTGTCGGCTACATCTGTAGTGAACTCTGGCAGACGCTCCTGATATTTAGCGTCGCGCGTTATAGACCGCACTGGTGCTGGGATCCTGCGCTCTTGCGGGAAAGTGTGAGTGAGAGCCTAAAGATGTCGGCGGGTGCATGGATGTACGAACTGCGCCGTTTCGGAGTGCCGCTGGTACTACTGCCCCTTGCTGGTGAACGCGCGGTGGGATACTATGCTTTAGCCGATCGGCTCATCGGCGCGCTCTCTTTCATTACGAGTGCCATCGCTCAACTCAGTGTCCCTATCTACGCCAAGCTCCAGCAGCGTCCTCAAGAGCTGCTCCGAGCAATCTATCTATCCGCTCAGGCGCAACTCCTTGCCTATGGCAGTGCTGCTGTAGGTGTCCTGCTCATAGCACCGCTCGTTCTGCCAAAGCTATTAGGATCTCAGTGGGATATCTCGGTAGTTGTGCTGACCAGTGCTATTAGTAGTCTGCACATGATGCTGTTCGTGATTTTCGGTCCACAAGCACAGGCGATGTATGTGATTCGTAAGACCAGCTTTATGCTTTGGTCGAATGTATTGCTTATCGCGTGCTTATTTCCGTTCCTGTGGGGCTTCACATGGGTAATACCCGCGCCGTACAAGCCTGTGGGGTATATGCTTGGTTATATGCTGGCGCATCAACCCACGAATCTGCTGCTTCACTGGGCGGTGAAGCGTTGGATAGGAAGCCCGATATACGGTGCGAACCTGCTCTGGGCAGTGGGATTGGGCGCGGCGATGTTCGCGCCGTTCACGCACTACTGGTCGCTGCTGGGGTTGCTGGTCTTCTTGCACCCTGCCAGCCTGCGCGCCGCGCGGGAAGTCAAAGCACTGCTGTTGGAGGCGCGACTGTCCGAGAAAAAAGGGTCGCAAGCGTCCGACAAGAACGCGGTATAATCCCTCGCGATGACCCAGCGTCCGAAAGTGTCTGTCATCACGCCTGCTTATAATGTTGTGCCCTACATCGGGCAGTGCATCGAGTCGGTGCAGGCGCAGACGCTTGCCGACTGGGAGATGATTATCGTCGACGATGCCTCCACCGACGACACAGCGCAGGTGGTGCGACGCTATCTGAGCGACCCGCGTATTCGCTTCCTACAGAACGAGCGCAACATGGGCGCAGGCTACACGCGCAACCGCGCATTAGACGCCGCGCAGGGCGAGTGGATTGCCGTGCTGGACGCCGACGACTGGTTCGCTCCCCAACGCTTGGAGAAACTCACCGCCTTCGCTGAGCAGATGGAGGCGGAGATGGTCGCCGACCTGCAGGTTTACAAAACCGAGTGGGGCAGTGTCTACACGGTGGCGTGGGCGACGCACGCGAAACCGCCGCGCAGCCCCCGATTCTACACCCCTGAACAGGTCATCAGGGCGCACCCATCCATCAAGCCGCTCATCCGCGCCGAGTTTCTCAGGCAAAAGCGAATACGCTACGCCGAGCATATCCGCAAATCCCAAGATTACGCATTCTATATGGAGGTACTGATCAAGGGTGCGCGGTTCGCCCTGCTGCCCGAGCCGATGTATTACTATCGTGTGCATCCGAACACCGTCACCACGCGCTACGATGCTATTGCTGAGAATCGCAAGTCGCTGGAGTATCTCCTGAGCTTACCCGAGACCACGCCACGCCTGCGTACCTTGCTCCAGCGCGCTTATCGGCGTCGGGTAATGCTCGCGTTGTATCCTGAGTTCGCCCAAGCGGTCAAGCGCGGGCAAGTGCGTCAGGCGTGGCGCGTGTTCCGCCAGTCGCCGGGCGTGTTGGGCTGGCTGCTGCTGAGCCTGCCCGTCGCGGCGTACCGCCGCCTGTTCGACCGTGAGCGGATGACCGACCCGTGGCGTGAGTCGGCGCCGATGGGTTAGAGGCGCGCTTCCCTGAGGAATCGCTGCAGCTCCTCCTCGCTGGCGTTCCAGTAAACCCAACGCGCCGCCAGCTCCAGCGCTTTGCGCGGGGCGACCAGCGCCACCCAGAGCGGGCGAATAGAGCCCCAACGCGCGCGCCAGTTCCAAGAGGCATCTGCCTTCAACACCGCTTCTGTGCCCCAAACCGCCAGCTTTAGGCGCGTATCAGTGTGCATCTCAGGGATGGCGCGCCCCGCTAACAACAGCATCAGCCGATAGAGATTCAGCATCGGCAGCGAGTAGCCCAGCCGTGGATGCGGCTTGAGACCCTGACGCGCAGCATGCTCACGGATAATCTGCGTGCGCGCCAACCCGTGGCGCACCTCGCGCTCCAAACGCGCCCAGTTGGCGGGCATGCCCTGATAAAGGTTCGAACCGTGAATTCGGTAGTAGGTGAGCGGTTCGTCGATAAACTCCAACGCGCCGTAGAACGGCGCTGCCAGCAACAGTGGCAGATCCGCGCTGATGCGCCAAAGCGTCTCATCGAGCGGAAAGATTGCCTCCACCGCGCGCCGTGCGAAGGCGTTCGCGCTGGTGGGCGTCCAAGGATAGGAGATACGACGCAGCAGCAGCGAACGCAAATCGCCTTGGGGCGGCGTGCGGTTCGGCAACTGCTTGCCCAACGGCTTGCCCTCCGCATCTACGCACTCCAGACGCCACTCTACCATCGCCACATCCGACCGCCACGCCGACGCCACCCGCTCCAGCAGCTGCGGCGCCCAATAATCGTCCGAGTCCAAAAAACAGATGACCTCGCCCTGCGCGGCGGCGAACCCCGCGTGAAACGCCGACGCCTGACCGCCGTTCTCCTTTAGTATCAAGCGCACGCGCCCCTCATATCGCTGAAGAACCGCGCGCGAATCGTCCGTCGAGCCGTCGTCGACCACGATTACCTCTTTGTGCGGGTAGGTCTGCGCCAGCGCACTCTCTATCGCCTGCGCCACAAAGCGACCGTAGTTGTAGTTATTGATAATCACGCTAATCCGCGGCGCACTCATCCGTGTAAGCGTACCCTCCTGCTTAGGATTTTCGGGCTGTGCGCAGTTCCGCAAGCAGCTCATGGAACGCGCGTCGGCTCGCAGGTAGCGCGAACACCCCCAGCGCCAGCAACGGCAGGTAATCTGCGATGGGGGCAAACAGAGCGATACCGAATGCCACAGCCCACAGAATGCTGACCCCATAACGCGGCGCGCCGATGAACCGCTTGACGCCATAGTGCAGGAAAATGTTGTTCGGCAGGTGCGCCCAGTAGTAGGCGAGCGCGTAGGCAATCGCGGCGGCGTGAGGCGGCGCGAACCATACTGCCAGCGCCGTCGCCAAATAGAAGTGAGGCACAAAAATCGCCGCCGCGCGCGCCACCACCTGCGGCTGACGCACCGCAAACAACGCCTGCGCCTGCGTCCCGAAAATCGCGGTCAGCAGCTGCTCCGACGCCAATATCGCCAACGCCACAATCGCCGTCGGAATGTCCCACTGCGCCCCAAAAAGCGGCGGTAGGAGGTACCAAGCGAGCAACACGAACCCCAAACAGGTCATGCCCAACGCCAAAATCTGCCCAAGCGACGAGAGATAGAGCGCACGCAGCAGCTTCTCAGGCTCGGATTGCACCCGCGCGAACACAGGCAACACCACACGCCGTATCGAGACCTGCGCGAAATTCAGCATCTCCAACAGTCGGTTCGCCAACGCGAAGTATCCCGCCGCCTCCTTGCCCCCCAACGGCAATAGGATAAGTGCTGGGGCAAGGTTTTTTGTCAGATAGAGCCAATCCGCCGTTGCCTGCGCGAGGCTGTAGCGGAGCATCGTGCGCCGTTCGGTGGGGTCCCAGTACCAGCGTGGGCGATAATGCGCCAGCCAGAACGCGCCCCCGACACTCATCAGCAGCGACGCCCAAAACGCCGCCACCAACGCCCATACGCCGTAGCCCAACTGCGCCAGCGGGATACCTACCGCGTACGAACCCAGCTGCGCCGAGACATCCAGCGCCGCGATACGCTTGTAGTTCAGCCCACGCTCCAACCACGCCTGGGGCACCACCGCCGCCGCCGCCAACGGCAATCCCACGCAGACCGTGAACGCTACAGGCACGAACCCCGCCGTGCGTATCCAAATCGCCCCCGCCGCCACCAGCCCCAGCAGCGCAACGGCGGTGAGTGCGACGCTCCAGAACAGCAACAGCCAGAACGCTTGGTGAAACAGCGTTATCGGCGCGTCTTGGGGACTGCGCACCAAGTAGGTACGCACACCCAACTGTGAAAGCCACGAGAGATAGGTATACAATCCCGTCACCGCCGAGAACAGCCCATAGTTTTCGGGACCGACCATCCGCGTGATGAGCAACATGCCTGCCAGCGAGAGCGCCATCCCCAGCAAGCGGCGGGCGCTGAGGTACACGCTCCCCTCGACCGCGCGACGACGCAGGCTCGGCTCATGGCTCATCGGCGGACACCCACTCGGCGGTGCTGTTATCGGAGCGTTTCACAGGCTCGCGGGTCGCCAGCCAGTTCTGCCACTGCTCCCCCGTGTAAAGGTTGCCCACAGGCTCCACGCGCAACGGCTCGGTCGAACTCACCTGATATAACTGCCAGCCCCGCGCTTGCAGAAACGCCGCTAAGTCGCGCACGGTGTAGCCATACTGCGCGGTGTGCGCATCGCAGACTTCCAAGTAAAGCAGCTGCGCATTCGCTAATGCCTGCTCTGCCCCACGCAGCACGAACAGCTCGTACCCCTCCACATCCAACTTAATCAGGCGAATCGGGTGGTGGGCGCAAGCGAATGTGTCTAACGGGCGCACCGGCACGCGAATCGTCAGCGTGTCTGCCGAACGGCTCGCCACGCGGTTCAGGTCATCGGTAGTTAGGTCGGTGAACTCCGCCTCGCCCTCGCTCTCGCCCAGCGCATAGGGGTACAAGTGCAGGTTCGCTAAGCGGTTGAGCTGGGCATTCGCTTGGAGATACCTAAAAATGCGCGGGTGCGGTTCGAAGGCGTGCACCTGAGAATCTGGACCCAGCCACTTGGCAAGCGGAATGCAGTGCGAGCCGACATTCGCACCGATGTCGATTACAGTGTCGCCCGACTTGAGTAGTTGTCGCAGCACTTTCAGGTCGTGTGCGCCGTGCCAGCGGGGCGCGTCGAAAAACATCAACTGGCTCATCGGCGTATTGAACAATCGGAAGCGGGCGCCTGCATAGGTAAATATCACGCGCTCGTGAAGCCCCCAACGACGCAGCCATCGGAACGCCACATAGCGCCACGGGGAGCTCCAGCGGCGACTCTCTCGCAGCGCCCACCGCAAATCGCGAACTGCCCGCCGCCAGCGAGGCACTGTGCCTGAAACGCTCACAACAGGATTATACCGACCAAACTGGCGCACTTAACAGGCAATCTCGCCAATCGCGACCCCAAACTGGGGTATAATAGGCTACCTGAGAGGAGAGTCGCCATGAGGAAAGCCTGGGGTCTACTATCGTTCGGCAGTTTGACACTGATGCTGGGCATTGCGCAAGAGGCGCCGCTCATCAATTACGCCACGCTCTATGGCGAGTTCGATTATGACTTTTATGTCGGCAATCCGAATGTTGGGCTGGTGCAAGACGGGATTGCGGAAGGATTCGCAGTGAGTTTGCCGTCGGGGTTCACCCCCTCGCTGGACACCGAAGACAAAGTGAGCGGCTTAGCTGCCCAGCGCATTCAGTTCAATCGCAACGCCTCCAGCGCTGCCGATGGACGCTTCTCGATGACGATGTATTTTCCTTCGGAAGACTACCCTCAAGTGGGCGAGACCGTGACGATCAAGCTCTGGGTCAAGGCATCCGCCTGGAGCAACGCGACCTTTATCGTCGCAGCCCGCCCCCTCAGTGGGGGCAGTTCAACCACGCTGCTAAGCACGGCGACGCCTCCCACCGAGTGGACTCAGCTCAGCTTCAGTTATACTGTGCCCGCCTCCAACCCTGCCGGGATCATCGTGGATATTATTACCCGCGCGAATGCAGGCGTTGCGTCAGGCGACATCCGATTCGACAAACTGGAAGTGACGGGCAGCAAGCGTTGGCGCAATCATCAGCCGCGCTCGCTAAAAATCATCACCCCGTACTATCCTTGGGCGGAAGAAAGCCAGCGCGACTGGGTCTATTATGCTCGCGAGTTCGACGCCATCATCGCTAACTGGGCAGATATCAAGGCGCTTCGCACCCATCGCTCCGATTTGAAAAATATCGTGTACTACAACTTGGTCTACAGTAGTAATAACAACAACCCGAACTTTTGGGGGGCGCGCGACATTTTTGGATACAACTATGCTAACCGCTATCACCCAGAGTGGTTTCTGCTCAATATCTATGGGAATCGGCAGCAGTTTGGCGCGTCGCTGTTTTTGATGGACATTGGCAATCCTGAAGTCTCGCAGTGGGGCGCGCAAAATGTCGGACGCTATATGACGTATGCGGACCCCGGCATCGACGTCATTCATTTTGATAGTTTTATCGACTTCTTTTTCAGCAATTTCCTGCTCCAAAAATATCCCACGCCAGCCAGTCGCATGGCGGCGATGCGTAAACACTTGATGAATATGCGCTCCGTGCTGGACGGACGCGGCATCGAGTTCATCATCAATGCGGCAGGGGCATCCTACACACGCGACCAACCGCACACCTACTTCTTGCGGCAGGGACTACTGGATGGTATGCTAGTGGAGCAGGTGTTTACCCACATCTTTCAACTGCCTCCTGGCTCCCTCCCTTTCTACATTTGGGAAAGCCAACTGAACACCCTGATTGAGAACCGGCCACGCCTTCGCGTGGTCTACTCTGGCTATGCGGTAAGCAACCCTGTGGAGGGGCGCCGACAAAAAATCTACGCGCTGGCGAGTTTCCTGCTCTGCGCCGACGACAATATCTATCTCTACTTGGACAAACATTACTACGACGGCACGCCGAACGGACGCCAACGCAGCTGGCGACCCGACGAGGATTTCGATGTGCCTCTCGGACAGCCGATAAGTAATGTGCAGGTCTTCTTCCGCTCTTCAGACTATCAGGGCGGGCTCTATTATCGGCAGTTCCAGAATGGGTTCGTGCTGGTTAATCCGACAGGCAATATACGCCCGCTGTTCAAGGACGGCGCGGTGTTTAGCTGGATACTGGACGCCGATTATTGGGAGCTGCGTTCGAGGCAGTTGTACCCAGCAGGCACGCGCATCAAACTCTACCCGAAAGAGGGGCTTATCTTTGTGCGTGCCAGCAGCGGACTGCGCAGTAGCCCGCCTGACAACGGCAAAGGGAAACTTCTCGACGAGGCTGGCAGACCCGTGCCCAAGCCGCCTAAGCGGTAGTAGTTATCGGGGTCGCACGGGCAAGCTGTGCGACCCGATGTCTTAGCTAAGGTATCTTCTGGACATGCCGACGGTCTCGGTCATTACAGCGGCCTACAACGCCGCGCCCTATATCGCCCAAGCCATCGAGTCGGTGCAGGCGCAAACGCTCACCGATTGGGAACTCATCATCGTCGACGATGCCTCCACCGACCAGACAGTCGCCGTCGTTGAACCCTATCTGCGCGACGCGCGTGTCCACCTGCTGCAGCACACGGAGAATCGCGGCCCCAGTGCAGGGCGCAATCGCGCGTTGGAGTTGGCCCAGGGTGAGTGGATTGCTATCCTGGACGCCGACGACTGGTTCGAGCCGAACCGACTGGAGCCGCTGATTCAAGCCGCGCATGAACTCCAGGTAAGTATCGTCTACGACTTGAACCACCAAGTGGATGCGAACACGGGGGAGACCCTGCGTGTTTTTTTCGCCTCTGCGGCGCCCCCACCCGACGCGCCAACTCGCTACACACCCGTGGACGCCGTACAGCTCCATCTAACGCTCAAACCGCTCATCCATCGCGAGACGCTCAACCGAGTGGGGCTACGCTATCGCGAAGACATCACGCTGGGCGAGGACTATCTGTTCCAAACGCTGTTTACTATTGAGGCAGGAGGCTGCGGCGTGCTGCCCGAAGCACTTTATAATTACCGCGTGCATCGCGGCTCCACTTACCATCGCCGTTTTTTTGACCTGTCGCAGCCCAAGCGGGTTTACGAGACGCTCTTGGCACATCCCCAAGTACGCCAAGACGGGAAGCTCTTGGCGGCGGTGCGCTCCGACTTTCGGCGAGTGATGTTGGCGCGCGCCTACCCCCAGTTTGCACAGGCAATCAAGCGGCGCGATTGGCGAAAAGCGCGGGAGATTTACCGCGCCGCGCCGTTCGTGCTACCGCATCTGCTGCGAAGTTTGCCAGACGCCCTGCTACGCCGCTTGCGCCGCGAGAACACCGCCTACGACTGGGAAGCGTTCCGTTAACCCAGCGCGCTGCGCGCCCGATTGCGCCACTGCACAATGTCGGTGATGCTCCCCAGAAACACCCAGCCACTCAGCAGATTCCGCCAAGTGCGCATCTGCTCGTACACATACATCGCAGGGCTGGGATACTCGGTCGCCATCTCCACTTGATGGTGATAATGCAATGCGCCCTCGCGTAGCCAGCGATCCCACATCAGGTTGCCGAACCGATGCCCCATCACACGCGCCCACAGCACCTCCACATTCTCCGACGAGCTGCCGTAGCCATCCAGCACCGCAATATTCAAACGGTTCATCAAGTTCGCGCTGGTGTCGGCGTTCACCCACAGCGCGTCATACGAGTTCACTATTTCGATCCCATAGCGCCGTTCAAAGGGGTTGCGCGTCAGCGGCGCAGGCGGTATGAACCGCGTGTGAGGCGATACGGCGCAGCTCCCTGACCAGATACGCACCGCGCGCAGAGGCGTCTCGTCGCGCAAAAAGCGTAAATAACGATCCGAAAACTGGTTGTTGGCAAAATTCGCATAGCGGTAATGGCTACAGTGGCAGTCGGTGAACCCCATCTGCTGCATCTCGTCCATACTGCCTTTCCAGTGCGCCCGGAAGGCCGCAGGCGAGCTCAGCTCACGAAATGTGCCATACGGGTTCACGAAAGTCGTGACATTTCCGCTGCCGCGCGTGTCCTCGATCATCCAAAAATGGTCGTGTAGGCAAACGGGGAAGTGCCGATGCTGCTCCGCGAGCAAGACTTGGTGGATTTGCTGCATCTGCGAGTTGTAATTGCGCCCGTTGCGGTGAAGGTAGTTAGCGGTCGGGCGGATGTTGTTCAGCGCGCTGGTCGTCGCGCCACAATGCACCACCAACCCTGTCTGCTGGCAGAAAGCGTGTAGCCACAGAAAGGTTTGTAAGTAGTAGTTGAAGTTCATTTGGGAGTTGGACACGCTGATAATATGGTCTATATCCGCGGTCCACGGGCGGCTCCACTCTGGCTCGGCGTCTTCATTCACCATAATCCATGGAATCACCCAGAGCGAGTGGTTGAAACTATCTGTGGTCGTTGGCAAGAAGTAGCGGTTATACCAGCGCGCAATCAGCACATGCTGGTCGGCGGTATGCAAATCGGGGTCGGGGCGGAGCAGCACTTGCAGTTGAGGGTTGCTGGCGTTGACGCGCAAGCCGTGAAACACACTGTTGATACGCGCGGCATAGCCTGCGACATAGACCATAGCGCCCGACGCCCACACGGCGCGTCGCCCGATGCGCTTGATGTTCGTGGCGCCGTTTTCGATGGGGGTCAGCCCCAGCACGCCAGTCGCAGGCGTGCCTGCTGTGCCCTGCGGAATGTGATACCCACACAAGTAAAGCGGCTTATCCCCTGCCGAGTAGTCGAGCCAGCTGTTAATCGCCATCGTGCCCGTGAGGTTCTCCATTGTGGGCACGATACCGAAGTCATACTGGCTTTGGAACTGGCTTTTAGACACATCGCCTGCGACGATGATGCTCGCGTCCACGCCCCACAGGCGCAGAGCGTTGCGCCACATCCGCGCCAACCGCAGGTTGCGTGTATATGCAGGACTGCTCCGATCGTTGTGCGGTACTATTAGAGCCACTCGCTTGCGCGCCATAGCAATCGTATTATAGCACACTTTGGTTCGATGACTTGATTCCCGACGAGGGTGTTCGGTTAGGAGCGGGTGGGGGTTCCTTGCTTGCGGCTTGGAATGACCACGCTTCGTTGTCACGCAGAGTGCAGTGAGGCGTCTCAGCAGGACTATCCCGACACACTTTGGTTAAGTCTGTAGGGTGTGGTAGAATTGGAGCCGTAAGGAGAAGGGACTCACATGCGAATTTTTCTGACGGGCAGTGCTGGATTCATCGGCGCGAAAACTGCCGAACGGCTTTTGCAAGAGGGACACACTGTGATCAGCGTGGACAACCTCAACGACGCCTACGATCCCACGCTCAAACGGTGGCGTCTGAGCCAGTTAGAGCCATCCCCCAACTTTTCGTTCTATCCAGTGGACATCAGCGAGTGGGAGCCGTTGCGTCAGGTGTTCGAGTCGCATTTACCCTACGATGCAGTGATTAACCTCGCGGCGCGGGCGGGTGTGCGCCAAAGCGTGCAGAACCCGTGGGTCTACATCGCCACCAACACCACGGGCGCGCTGAACCTGCTGGAGCTGTGCCGCCAACACGGCGTGCCAAAGTATGTGCTGGCGTCCACCTCCAGCTTGTACGGCAATCGCGAGCGCCCCTTCCGTGAGGATCTACCCACCGACCGCCCCCTCTCGCCTTACGCTGCGTCCAAAAAAGGCGCAGAAGCCCTGTGCTACACTTATCACCACCTGTACGGATTGGATATCACCGTACTGCGCTATTTCACGGTCTACGGCCCTGCGGGGCGACCCGACATGAGCATCTTTCGGTTCATCCGCTGGATTGCCGAAGGCGAACCTATCCAAGTATTTGGTGACGGCATGCAGGAGCGCGACTTTACCTATGTCGACGATATCGCGCGGGGTACAGTCGCTGCGCTTAAGCCCCTCGGCTACGAGATTATCAACCTCGGAGGGGACCGACCGGTGTCGCTGAAGTGGATTATCGGGACCATCGAGCAGCTGCTCGGCAAGCGAGCCGTGTGGCGCACAGAGCCGATGCACCCCGCCGATGTGCAAGCGACTTGGGCAGACATTAGTAAAGCGCGCGCCCTGCTGAACTGGGAACCCCAGATTAGCGTTGAGGAAGGCTTGCGACGCACTGTGGAGTGGTATCTCAGCAATCGCGACTGGGCGAAGGAGATAGTATTGCCATGAACGAAACGCCGAAACAGGTCTGTATCGTCGGACTGGGCTATGTGGGACTGCCTCTGGCGGTCGGATTCGCCAAACATCTGCCTACAGTCGGCTACGATGTGGACGAGACGCGCGTCCAAGAACTGCAGCACGGCTATGATTGCAACGGCGAAACGCCCGAAACCGAACTTCGGAACCCGAACCTGACTTTGACGACCGACCCCACCCTCATGCAAGACGCCGATGTGATTATCATCACCGTGCCCACGCCCGTGGACAAGGCGAAACGCCCCGACCTGCGTTATCTCATCCGCGCCAGCGAAACTGTCGGGCAACATATGAAACGCGGCGCCATCGTGGTTTACGAATCGACGGTTTACCCCGGATGCACCGAAGAGGACTGCGCCCCTGTGCTGGAGCAGGCGTCAGGCATGAGAGCAGGCGTGGATTTCAAACTCGGCTACTCACCCGAACGCATCAACCCTGGCGACGCCGAACACACGCTGGAGACCATCGTGAAGGTCGTCGCAGGGCAGGATGAGCAGACCACCGAGACGCTCGCGCGCCTGTACGGACTGGTGGTCAAAGCGGGCATCCACAAAGCTCCAGACATCCGAACTGCCGAAGCTGCCAAAGTCATCGAGAACACGCAGCGCGATTTGAACATCGCCCTGATGAACGAGCTTGCGATGCTCTTCCACCGCTTGGGGTTGAACACGCGCGAAGTACTCGCGGCAGCGCGCACGAAGTGGAACTTCCTGCCGTTCGAGCCAGGACTGGTGGGCGGGCACTGTATACCCGTGGACCCCTACTATCTGACCCACAAGGCGCAGGAAATCGGGTTCCACCCAGAGGTTATTCTGGCAGGACGACGCACGAACGATACGATGGGCATCTATGTCGCCAAAGAGACGGTGAAACTGATGATACGCGCGGGGCGCCCAGTGCGCAACGCGCAGGTGTTGGTGCTGGGGCTGGCGTTCAAAGAGAACGTGCCCGATGTACGCGATACGCGCGTCATAGAGCTGGTAGAAGAGCTGCAGAGCTTCGGCTGTATCGTGGAGGTATGCGACCCGCTGGTGGCGGAAAGCGACCGCAAACGCCTGCCCTTCACCTTCATCGACGACCCGTTCCACACGCGCAGGGGACACTACGACGCCGTCGTGTTGGCTGTGCCACATCGCCGATTTCGCGAGCGATGCTACGAGGAGTATCTCTCGTTGATGAACGCGCTGGCGCAGGGCGTGTTCGTCGATGTGAAAGGCGTGTACCTGCACGCTTCTCGTACCGTCGCGCCTGAAAAGGTCCTCTACTGGAACCTGTAGCGCAGACGCTACTCCACTGTGAGCGTCGTCTCCGAAGGGTTCAAGATGCGTACGAGCAGCTTGCCCTCGTGCATCATCCAACCCGACTGTGGCGCGGCGAGTTGCCAGATGAGCGCGTCCATATCGTTCACTTGGGGCAGGTCAACGCCGTTCAGCCGCACCGCTGAGGGCGCGCTAATCCCCGCAACCAGCACATAGAGCGCAGGCAGGTCGCTGGCAGGTGGGGTTATCTGCAGGCGCAGCACGCCCTGCTGAACCTCTGCCGAGCGTAGCCCCGGCGCCGTGCAAGCAATCGGTCGCCCATCGGCGCGTACAACGGCAGTAACTGGCTCAATTACGAAGCCCAATCGCTGGGCGATGCAGGGCGCGATCAGGCGCGGGTTCAAGTCCCAAGTGTACTCTTCTGTGTTGCGTGGGATGTTGAAGGCGTCGGGGTAGAAGCCCTCGCGGTCAGCGCGGCGGTCGGAAACCCACTCCTGCTGCTGCACGGCGCAGAGCGTGATTGTGTCGGCGAGGCGCTTCCAGTCCACAACGGGGTCGGTGGTCTGTCGGCTGAGCCGATAGAGCGCGTTCGCGTACACCAGCCCGTTCCACTGTACCGCGACGCCGAACCATGGCTGCTGGTTAAGCCAAGTTGCGCCGAAGACGGGGACGCTCGCACCGCGCATGATGGGTTTGTCGGGCGTGTGCCAGAGGTAGAGGAAGGGCGTTCCTCGCAACGCCCACCGCTCCGCCTCACGGAGCATCTCGGCGTCGCCCGTGAGCGTGTACGCGCTGAGATAGGCGTTCACGGCGTGCGCCGAAGCCAGCAGGTCAGGCACATGCAGCGGCAGTTCCCAAGTCTGTGCGCCTTCGGGGCGTCGATGCTGGGCGAGGTAGCGCAGGGCGCGCGTCAGGCTCCCGCGGACATCGGGCTGCAAGGTCATCAGCGCGTAGCGCCCCACACGCGCGGCGAACTGCCCTGTCCAGCCGCTGCTGCTGTCGCCCGCTTTGCCGAAGAGGGCGTGGCGCGGCGTCTCGGGCTGCCATGCCCAGCTGCCGTCCGCGCGCTGCTGCTTGATGAGCGCCTCGATGTCGCGTTGCGCCGCGTCGAGCGCGCTGGGCAACCCACCAAGATAGAACGCCACATCCAGCCCGTGCTGCCCCGTGGGACGGGCGTTGACGGCAGCGCGTATCTGTTCTGTCGCCTGCCGACGGCGCAGGTCTTCGGGGAACAGCCGATGCGCCAGCGTCCACAGCCCCAACGCAACTTCGGAGTCGTAGGACACAGGACCCGTGTTCGTGTGTCGCCATGCCTGCTGCGCGGCGTCGTAGCTGTTGAGCAAGCCCTGCACGGTAAGCTGGAGCGCGGCGAAGTCGTTGCGTTGGGGCGCAGGCGGATACGGCGCGCCCGCACGCTGCAGGTACTGCGCCATTACCTCAACTATATCCTTGGCGTCGGTGCGCACGGTCAGCGTCGCCTGAAGGAGCACCGAGTCGCCGCGAATGAGCCGAAACGGCTCGCGCGCCTGTTGCGTGTTCTCATCTGCCCAGCGCGGGATGGTGGGCGCCCAGAGCGCGAGGCGGTGGTTCGCGCCCCCTTCCAAGAAGTTCGGTGAGGCGAACAGCGCGTTCGGCGCACGCAGCACGCCCGACCACCCCTGCGTCGGGTCCCATTCCATGCTTACTAAGAAGGTGCGCCAGCGCACTGCCATCAGGGGCGCGGTGATTTTGTACGGGTCGGGTGCGAAGCGCAGGTCGTGCGGCGGCGCGGCGAACGCCGAACCCGACGAACGCTCCTCGCCCAACAGGTATTCCAATCCGGGGAACAGCGCCTCGTCTTTTGCCTCGCCGAAACTACCGTCGCCCACGCGCCAGTCGGGGAAGCGGAACCGATATAGGTGTGCGTTGACCTCTGTCGTAAGCCTGCCCACACAGTGGAGGCGGTTGCCGTCCAGTCGGTACTCCAACACAGCGCGTCCGGTTAGCCCCAATCTGCCCCTCAGGACGAGGCGTAGGTTCTCGGAATCGGCGGTGATGCTCTCCAGCGCGAAATGGTGGAGCTTGGGGGGCGCGCCTTCTGCGTTCAGCACAGCGTCGGCTAACGGCGCACTGCTGGCAATCGGAACCCACTCGCCGCCCTGTTTCGCAAACAGTCGCGCGGCGTGCCCCCCAGCCGACGCAGGGCTGATGAGCAGGCGCAGCTGCTCGTTCTGGAGTGCGCCAACGCCGTTCTCTGCACGCGCCACTGTGCCGGAGTTCGGGAGTGTGTGCGTGGGTGCAACCACCACAGGCGCGAGGATCTGCGCGTCGTTGCCTGCGCCGCTGCGCATCATCACGCTCAAACGCGGGCGCGCACCCACCCGAACGCGAAAGCGCGTTTCCAACGCGGCGTTGGGCGGCAGCAGGTCGGTCGCCACTTCGGGGCGCGTGAGCAGCTCGGCGTCGCCCAGCGATTGCACGGTGAGCGAGATTCGGTCGTTGCGCCAGGTACCTGCGCCGATGTTGCGAATGCGCACCAGGATCTCGGTTGTCTCGCCTTGTGTCAGCACGGCGCGTCGGGGTGCAGCGAGTTCGATGCGCAGGCGCGGGTTCAACGCATAGATTCGCGCCGACGATTCGGGCTGCAGTTCGCTCAGTGTCGCCTCGCGTGCGCCTGAGAACGCATAGCGCAGCCACAGCACGCCGCTGTCAGGGATTGTGGCGCGCAGAGGGGGATGGTTCGGCGCATCCAGCGTGAAGGCATCGCCTGACGCGCCGCGCACCTCCAACACGCCTTCAGGCGGCAGCGTGCGTCCTACCTTCCGAGCGAACCGTTCGCGCAATCGCAACACTTGCGCCTCCGCGAAGTACGCCCAGTCGTAGTTTGTGTTGCCCTTCGCGTCTGACTCGAAGGCGATGGCGACGGTTTTGCCTGCGTAGGGCGTCAGGTCGGCGGCGAGGGCGCGCCAGCCCGATGTGTCGCAGTCCACCTCCGCAGCGATGCGTGCTTCCACAATGAGGCGCATGCGCACGCCGTCGTGAGGGTGCTGGGGGGCGTCGCGCCGCGCGTGGTCGTCTACGCCTGCCCACGCCGTCAGCACCAGCAGGTCGCCTGGGTTGACGGCAGGTAGCGTAATCTGGAACTGATTACTGGCAGGGCGTGCTGTGGGATGTAGAAGCCCCGCGCGCATCGAGACGCCTCCAGACGCTACTGTACGCACGGTCGTGGCGTTCAGCGCACCCGACGCCTGCCCCTGCGCCCAACGCGCCGTCAGGTCATCCAGCACATAGACACCGTCAGAGAAAGGCTGGGGAAAGGCAAACGCTATCAGCAGAGACACAAGTAGCGGTGCAAACGCTCGCATTATGCTTCTTCTTCGGCTTAGCCTGCATAACTCCTGCTATTCCAAGCCAATGTATGGGTGCGACGCCATTCGTGGCGTCGTTTGATTAAGCTCATATCAGAGGCAACGCTACCTACTTTGGGGATTTGTGGTGTGGCATACAGCCTGGCTGTCCCGACGACAAGACTGGAGCGCGCCCTGCTTGGCGTCCGACGCCGCGAAAGGCGTCGCACAGA
>JARJMV020000300.1 GCA_029335935.2 bacterium | reverse complement strand
TCGTAGTACTCCTCCATCTCCTCGTAATATCGGCTCATGGGTACCTCCGTGTAATCATGTGGCTTGGACATTCCTGTCCAAGCGTGGCTCGTCGGCGAGACGCCGACGCTACAGTGGCTTGGACATTCCTGTCCAAGCGTGGCTCGTCGGCGAGGACGCCGACGCTACAGTGGCTTGCTCAGGCGCGTTCGCCAAACAGCGCAGTGCCCAGGCGCAGCATGGTGCTGCCCTCTTGGATGGCGATTTCCAGGTCGTGGCTCATGCCCATCGAGAGCCACTGGCGGTTCGGCGCGGGTAGCGTCTCGTACAGGGCGCGCAGCCGTTGGAACGCTCGGCGTATCACGCGCTCGTCGTCGGTGTAGGGGGCAACGCCCATCAGCCCCTGCAGTTCCACCCCCTGCGCTCGGCACGCCTGCTCAATCAGCGCGGGGGCGTCTTCGGGCGAGACGCCTGCGCGCCCCTCGACATCCGCCAAGCGCACCTCAATCAGCACAGGCTGCACTACACCGCGCTGCAACGCCACCCGTTGAACCTCCTGCAGTAAGGATACCCTATCTACCACTTGTATTAATGCAAATCGCCCCACCACATATTTGACCTTATTGGTTTGGAGATGTCCGATGAAGTGCCACTGTATATCGTGGGGCAATAGGTTGAGTTTTTCACGGGCTTGTTGCCAGTAGTTTTCGCCGAAGTCGCGCAGTCCGAGCGCGTAGGCTTCCTGAATTCGTTCGGGCGGCACACCCTTGCTGACTGCCACGATGCGGATTTCGGCGGGGTTGCGTCCCGATAGGGCGCAGGCGTTCGCGATACGCGCCTGCAGCGCGTGCCACCGTTCAGATAGAGACGCCATTCGATTCTGGTTCGCTTGGTTGCTGCTCGGCGGCGTGTTGTGCGGCTTCGGCGAACGCCTCGTCCAACGCGCCGCTCTTGTGCTTCTTCGCGAGTTGCTCCAGACGCCCCGTCTCCATAAACCACACCCGCTCGGCGATGTTGGTCGCGTGGTCGGCAACGCGCTCTAAGTAGTGCGCCACCAGCAGGAGCCACGACGCCGCCGTGACCTGTTTGGGGTGTGTGCGCATAATCTCCTGCAGCTGTGTGCGGATGCGCCGATAGATTTCGTCCACCTCATCGTCCTGCTGGCACACATGAATTACTTTCTGCAGGTCGCGCTTCACATACGCCTCGATGCTATCCAGCACCATGCGCCGCGCCGCGTTGGCAAGGCGCGGGACATCCACCAGCTGCTCCACAGGCGGCTCATCGCGCAGCTTCCGCGCCGCCTTCGCGATATCGACGGCGTAGTCGCCAATCCGCTCGATGTCGGTAATCATCTTCATGATCGTACCAATTGTGCGCAGGTCGCTGCCCATCGGCTGCTGCAGCGCAATCAAGCGCAAACAGTTCGACTCGATCTCCACATCGATCTGATCCACCTCGTCGTCGCGGTGCAGCACCTGCTCGGCGCGTTTCAAGTCGCCGCGCCAAAGCGCCTCGACCGCCTCCGCGACCATCCCCTCCACGATGCTTGCCATCGCAAGCACCTTCGTCTCCAACTCCTGCAGTTCCGCGTCAAAAAGTTGCCTCGTCATCATGGAAAGCAATTATACCTAAACTACTAAGCTTTTGAAAATCGCGCGAGAGAACTTCCTCGATTCTCAGAACCCTCTCATGGCAGGGGCAAATCTTGTGGGGGACGCGGTTGCCCCTACAACCGATTGGATTGGAGGCGTTTGAGCGTGTTATCAGCTTTAAAAAGCAGAAAAATCTTGGAAAAAGCTCTTCTTAGGTTTTATTGGTGGGTTTTGGCTACAAACGGCTGCTCGGATGTGCATAACTCTTGCAGGAGTTCGAGGGGGATATGCTAATATATATGCCGACCCCGCAGGCGAGGGCAGGGATGCATACAGCGATGCGCAGGGAGGACTTAGCACCTGAGCAGTTGCGATTTGGGGAGGATGCAGCGGCGGCGCAGTTGCGCCGTGCGTGGCGGAATGTCATTCAGGCGTTGTTGCCCCGAATCGCGTCGTCGAGTCGTCGGTACTTGGAGGCGATTGAGCCGCTTGGCATCGAGGACGATTGCGTGTTGCTACGCTTGGATAACCCCTTCGGACGCGACTGGATGCAGCGGCGCCACCTGCGCGAGATTCAGGAGTTGCTCAGTCAGCAGTTGGGCTTTGCGGTGGCGGCGCGCTTGGTGGGCGCGGAGGATTCGCCTGTTGCTGCGCCCGAACCGCCCCCTGTAGCGACGCTGCCCGCCGCTGCGCCGCAAACCCCGACGACGCCTGCCCCGCGCTTCCACCCGAACCTGACCTTCGAGACCTTCGTGGTGGGCAAGAGCAATCGGATGGCGCACGCCGCCGCCGTCGCCGTCGCCAACGGCGCGACCCATCGCTACAACCCACTCTTTATCTACAGCCCGCCTGGACTGGGCAAAACGCACCTGCTACACGCGATTGGACATGTCGCGCTGCGTCGCCAGCCGAACCTGCGCGTGATGTACCTCAGCGGTGAGGAGTTCGTGAACAGCTATGTGCAAGCGATGCGCCAACAGAAAGCCGACGAGTTCCGCGAGCGACACCGCAGCGTGCAACTGTGGCTGATGGACGATGTGCAGTTCATCGCTGGCAAAGAGCGCACGCAGGAGGAGTTCTTCCACATCTTCAACAGTCTGCACGGCTCAGGCAAGCAGCTGGTGATGACCAGCGACAAGCCCCCGCGCGAGCTGGTGGGCATCGAGGAACGCCTGCGCACGCGCTTCGAGATGGGGCTATGCGCCGAGATTGACCCGCCCGACTTGGAGATGCGCATCGCCATCCTGCTCAGCAAGGCGGAGCGCGACGGCGTTATCCTACCCCTCGATATCGCCGAGTTTATCGCCGACAAGGTGCAATCGAATGTGCGCGTGCTGGAGGGCGCGCTGACTCGCTTGGTCGCGCTGAGCTCGATTTCGGGCGAGCCGTTGAGCCTGAGCCTTGCCTCCGACGCGCTGCGCGCGTACTTGGTGGACGCGCCGCCCGTCAAAGCCCCCTCCTTAGAACGCATCGTCCAAATCGTGTGCGAGGAGATGGGCGTCCCGCCAAGCGAACTCAGAGGCGAGAGCCGCCGCAGTGAGATTGCTCAAGCGCGTCAAATCGCGGTGTTCATCGCGCGTGAGGCGACGGGCGAGCCGTGGGCAAAAATCGCCGCCGCCATCGGACGCACCGACCACACGACGGTGCTGCACGCCTACAAACAAGCCCAGCAACGCATCCGCAACGATCCCAAGCTGCGCGAGCGCGTGCAATCCCTGCGCCAACGCATCGCGCGATAGCAGGACACTCGAACCCTGTATCGAAATCACTCACTGTTGAGCGAAGGAAGGTGAATGTTCCCCTCAGAAGCCCCTGCCCCGAACGCAGGGGCTTCCCGACGGTACAATAAGCGGATGAGGCAGGCGCAGACAGGCGGTCTGGTTCCCCGAATAGAGATTCAAGTGCGCCCTGGCGCGGAGTCGGGCGTGCTGACTCAATCGGTGCGGTCGCGTGTGGAGGGCAACGCGCGGCTGATTGGCAACGGCGGCAGCGCAACCTACAGCGTGCGCGTGCTGGGCGGTATGGACATCGCGATACGCCTCACAGTCTCTGGCGAGGGTCAGGTGCGCATCCGCACGCAGGCAGGCGGGCTACTTGCGCGTCCCATCCGAGGCGGCGTCAACACCCTCAACTTGACCACGCGCGCGCCGCTCAATCCCCCCGTGCAGACCGTGCAGGTGATTGTGGAAGCGGCACGACGTGGGCAGGTGCGACTCTATGCGCTGGAAATCCTCGCGACCGATCGGGATGAAGACCGCGACGGCGTCGGGGATGGCGTGGAACGCCTATTGGGCGCGCCTGCAAACGCCCTGCGTCCGACCGTTCCCGCCACGCCCCGCAGCTGCTACCAGACGGGCGCGGACTATAGCCCCCGACTGGATTTGGCGACCGACGCCGTGATTGTTCACAGT
>JARJMV020000260.1 GCA_029335935.2 bacterium | reverse complement strand
GCGTATAGTATACCTACACACGACGCACGAATGCAAGAGTACGCGAGGGCATTCGGCGTGATCTCAGCTTTCGTAGACGCCTGCGTAGACGGCTTGTATCACTTCGTGGGGGGTGGTATGCCGCGTAGCACTTTGTCGCGTCCGTCATCCAGCATAGTGCGGAAACCCTCTTTGACGGCAATTGACATAATCTGGTCGCTGGAGGCGCGGTTAATCAGCGCTTCGCGCACGGCAGGGCTGATGCGTAGCAGTTCGAAGATGCCCGTGCGCCCGCGATACCCCGTGTTCATACACTTGGGGCAGCCTTTGCCGACGAAAAATCGCGCTTGCGCCAGCCACTCTTGGGGGATTCTGAGCGCGGCGATTTCGTCGGGCGTCGGCTGATACGGAACGCGACAATCGGGGCATATCACACGCACCAGCCGCTGCGCCATCGCGCACTGCAAAGTCGCGGCAATCAGATAATCCTCCGCGCCCATATCAATCATCCGGCTGAGCGTCTCGATAGCGTTATTGGTGTGTAGCGTGGACAGCACCAAGTGCCCTGTTAGCGCTGCCTGAATGCCTATCTGCAGCGATTCGCGGTCGCGAATCTCGCCTATCATGATCACATCGGGGTCATGGCGCAACATCGCCCGCAGCGCGCGCGGGAAGGTAATCTTCTCCGTCACCTGTACCTGCATCACATTATCGGGGAACTCGTACTCTACGGGGTCTTCCACCGTCACGATGTTGCGCCGCACGCGATCGAGGGTGTGCAGCGAAGCGTACAGTGTGGAGGTTTTTCCTGAGCCAGTGGGGCCTGTAACGACCAGCATGCCGTAGGCGACCTGCAAGGCGCGTCGCCAGTGTGTGATGACATCCTGAGGCATGCCCAGCGAGTCGAGTTTGACCTGCATCTTGGCGGGGTCTAAAATGCGCATCACAATCCGCTCGCCGTTCAGAGTGGGGATACACGATACGCGCGCGCTCAGACGCCGATCCAGATACTCCATATCGATGCGTCCATCTTGGGTGTCGCGTTTCTCGTCCAGGTGCAGGTTCGCCGCGAGCTTCACACGGCTAATCATCGACTGGATTAGGTCGGGCTGGGTGATTACCTCGTGTTCGTGTAGCACGCCGTCGATGCGGAACCGAATGCGTAGGGCGTTATGTTCGGGGTGCATGTGGATATCCGACGCGCCAGCGTCGAGGGCTTGAATGAACATCTGGTCGACGCGCTGCACTGCCAGCGAGAGTTCCTCGCCGCCCATCTCGCGCGAGACGCCTGCGTGGCGCATAATAATCCGAAACATTCGCCCCGAACCGCGCATACCGCCGTACATGTCTATCTACTCCTGAAAGTTTAGACGCTCGTGGCGCGGAAGAGTATACCCGCCTGCCAAACGCTGGGACAAGAGTGTCCCAGCTACCTTGTAGCACGGACATTCTTGTCCGTGCGTGGGATGCTTGGACAGGAATGTCTAAGCTACTGTAGCACGGACATTCCTGTCCGTGCGTGGGATGCTTGGACAGGAATGTCTAAGCTACTGTAGCACGGACATTCCTGTCCGTGCCACAGAAGCGTGCGTGCTGGGATGTCCCAGCCACGAACGCGGCGCGCCGAACGGCTCACTTCCGCTCGTTCAGCTTCTGGATGACATCGTTAGTGATGTCGTTTTCGGCGTACAGCACCGCCTCTGTGCTAAAGACCAGGGTGAGCCGCTTCTCTTTAGCGACTTGGGCGATGGTTTCGCGCACGGCGTTGCGCACCTGCTCACGGCTTTGTTGCACTCGTTGTTCGAGCTGCTGGGTGAGTTGTTGCGCCAGCGTTTGGATGGCTTCTCGCCCGCGCGCTTCCATCTGAGAGAACCGCTCCAATGCAGCTTTCTCGGTCTCGGAAGGTTGTGGCTTCTGGCGTAGCTGTTGCAGCTCCTCCGCGCGCTGACGCGAAGCTTGAGCAAGTTGCTGCACGCGCTGACGCTGTGCGTCGTTGAGAGTGTCGGCTAACAGTAGGTTCGTAAGCTCTTGACGCTCCTCATCCGTGAGAATGATGTTCTCTTGTAAGGCTTGCAGGACGCCTCGATAGCGCGCTTCCAACGCCTGCAGCTGTTCAAGGCTATTTTTGACAAAGGTCGACTCGTTAATCACGCGTTCGTAATCGACCACGCCGAACGCTTGTGCGTGCGCGGCGAGGAAGCATCCAAGCGTAAGCGCCATCGTTAGTAGTATTTTCATCGTAACCTCCATGTTATTGAGTTTAGCAAGTGGAAGCAGTGTATCTATTAGAAGACCTGTCCCACGCTGAAGTGGGTGCGTCCGCCATCGCGCCCGATGCCGTAGTCGATGCGCAGCGGTCCGAGCGGTGTGCGCACGCGAACTCCCAAGCCGTATCCGACTTGCAAGTTCAGATTACTGCTTTGGCTGAACTCGTTCACACTGGGGTAGCCGCCCCAAGCGTGTCCGACATCGACGAAGAAGACCGCTGTGAACGCCTTCTCGATGGGCTGACGGTATTCGAAGCTGAGCAGGAGCGCGTTTTTACCCCAGAATCGGTCTTCGGGGTAGCCGCGCAGGGTCTCCGCGCCGCCGATGAAGAACTGTTCGAAGAACGGCACACTGCCAGAGACCGTGCCATAGTAGGCGCGGAAGGCGAACACCTGCCGTTTATCGTCGGGCTGCGTGCGTCGCCCTTGCGGGCTGAAGTAGATACGGTAGTCGATGGAGCCGCGCAGGAAGTTGGAGCGTCCGAGCTTCACCACACCCGAGTCGAGGAACGCCTGCTCCGCTGTGCGGATGTTGGAGACGCCCGGCTCCAGTGTCAGGGCCAGATACTGTCCTTGCGCAGGATCCAAGTCGAAATCGCGATTGTTGTAGACGCCGCGCAGGGTGAGGCTGGTTAGCGAGCCATCTTGACGGATAAATCCGCTGCCCTGAGTGGTGGCTACACGGTTGGTGTTCACATCTTCCGCCCGCAGCCCGATGGAGGCGGAAAGGAAGTCATTGAGGGGGCGAGACACCCCTACCGTCACGCCGCGTCGACGCTCATCGTAGCGTTGCTCCAAGTTCGGGTCTATCGAGCCGCCGAAGAAGTTGGAGGTGAACCGATACACCAGCTTGTTATACAGCGAGACCGACAGCGAGGTGCGCTGCCGATCCAGATATGGCTCCGTGAATAGCAGCTCGATGCTGTTGCCGTTGCGTCCGCCTGTGCTTTGGAAGTTGACGCCCACTGTGCGTCCGCTGCCCTGAAAGTTGGTTTCGTAGATCTCCGCGAGTCCTATCAGCCGCCGACGCGAGTCGATGGCGAACCCCACATTCAGCCGCCCCGTCGGACGCTCTTTGACTTTGAGGGTGATATCGATTACGCCGGGCGCGGCAGGCTCCTCTTCGGGCGTGATTTGGTCGAAGTAGCCTGTGTTGTAGAGGCGATTGATGTCGCGTTGCCAGCGCGTGATGTTGAACAGGTCGTTCGGCTTGGTGCGCAGCTCGCGCAGGATGACGCTGGTTCGGGTTTTGGTGTTGCCTTCCACCTTGATTTGTCCCACGCGCAGCTCTGACAGGGCGATAGTTAGCACGCCTGTCTCGTAGTCGGGGGGTATGTAGCCTTCAGGTAGCACGACATAGCCTGCGCGCTGGTAGGCGTCGCGGATGGCGCGGATGTCTGGCTCGGCTAAGTTCGTATTGAATACGAAGCCCGGCTTATTGCGTATGACCTCGAGCAGCTGCTCATTGGTTAGCACCGTATTGCCTGTGAAGCGCACCTCGCGGATAAGTGGGTTTTCTACGACATCGAAAGTGATACGCACGCCAGTCTCGGTCTGCTCCACGCTGGGTCGCACTGCGCTGAACAGCCCCATGGCGTCGATGGTGCGTCGGTCGGCTTCCAGATTCGCTTCGTTGAACGGTTCGCCGGGCTTGAGGCGCAGCGCGGCTATCACGGCGGTTTCCGAGATGTTGCGCAATCCTCGAACCGTGACGCTCTCGACGCGTCGCTCCTGCGCCCCGTAAAGCAGCGCAGTGGTGAGGAGGAGCAGAAAGGTTGCCATCGTGTAGCGGTTGTGGATTGTTGGGAACATCAGCGTTCTTCCTCCTGCATGTAGGGCGCGAGGCGTAGGCGCAGCCATGCGCGGGCGCGCGCTAATCGGCTACGCACCGCTTCCAAAGTGACGCCCAGCACCTCCGCCATCTCTTCGTAAGACATCTCTTCGTATTCGCGCAGCAGGATAATCTCCTTGTAGTCGGGCGGCATCTGCTGGATTAGCCCCCGCACCTTCTGGATGAGCTCCTGCTGCAGCACATGTTCTTCAGGCGAGGGACCGCCGTCGGGCGGGTCCCAGCCAGTGGGTTCGCCGTCTTCGGTGAACTCCAGCGCGTTCAGCTCCACCTCGCGCTTACGGATACGGGCGCGTTTTTCCAGGTGGTCGTTTGCCAAGTTGACCGCGATTCGGTACAGCCAAGTGTAGGGCTGCGAGTCGCCTCGAAAGCGGCTGAAGGCGCGATA
>JARJMV020000259.1 GCA_029335935.2 bacterium | reverse complement strand
GGCCGTCCGCCACTGGACAACGGCTGCCGAGCATGGACGCGGCGAACAGGCGCAACAGCACCGACGCAACGCCGCACGCGCCCTGATTGCTCAAGGCGACCAAGCCTACCGCCAGCGTGACATCGTGCGCGCACTCAGAGCTTGGCAGGAAGCCATCAAGATTGCACCCGGCACGCCCGAAGCCCAAGAGGCACGCCAGAAGTTTGATGCGGCGATTAAAGACATGTGAGGTACGCCTATGATACTGCCCACAATTGGTTTCATCGGCTTAGGGATTATGGGGCGTCCGATGGCGCGCCATATTCTGCAAGCGGGCTATCCGCTCGTGGTGCATAGTCGCAGCCGCCCACCTATCGAAGCACTGCTCGCACTGGGCGCGCGGGAAGCCCCGACGCCTGCGCAGGTTGGCACACAGTGCCAGGTGGTCATCACCTGCCTGCCCGACGATGAGACCGTGCGCCGCGTGTGGCTCACAGGCGACGACCCCGCCCTGCCTGCGATGACCACCGACACGATTGCAATCGATATGGGCACAACCTCACCCAGCCTCACACGCGAACTGGCTCAGTACGCCCAATCGCTCGGCGTCGCGTTTCTGGATGCGCCCGTCACTGGCGGACAGTGGGGCGCAGAGTCGGCGACGCTCACTATCATGGTCGGCGGCGACCCCAACGCCTACGAACGCGCGCTCCCACTCTTCCAAACGATGGGCAAAAAGGTGGTCTATGTCGGCGAGAGCGGCAAGGGACAGCAGATGAAGCTCGCCAACCAAATCGCTGTCGCTGTCGGGATGCTTGCAGTGGCGGAATCCCTGCTCTTCGCCGAACAAGCCGGATTAGATTTGAATCTAACCGTTGAGACGCTGAGCACGGGCGCCGCAGGCTCGTGGGCGATGGAGAACCTGGGGAAACGCATCGCGCAGGGCGATTTTCAACCCGGCTTCATGGTGCAACTTTTGCAGAAAGACCTACACATTCTGCTGAACGAGGCGCGTCAAACGGCGACGCCGCTGCTCGGGAGCGCGTTGGTGCATCAGCTTTATACACACTTGGAACGCACGGGCGAGGGCAGGCTTGGCACGCAAGCCCTGATACAAGCGCTGCGACGCTTGAGCGGCGAGGGCGCGTAGTCTTGTGACAAAACGCACAGACTCTTGCAAAGGCGTCGGCGTATGGGGTACAATAAGCGCATATGAAAACCGCCCTGCGCGCGACCAGCGCGCCACTGTCGGGGTCTATGATGCAGAAGCTGCGTGCGTATTGGATGCTCAGCAAGCCGCGTGTGACAATTCTGGTCTGGCTGACCACGCTCGCAGGGTTGATTCTGGGCGGCTGGGGTCAAACCCTTCAAGGGAGTCTGATTTCCGCGATGCTGATTGGCTCTTGGTTGGTGATTGCCTCTGCGAACGCTCTGAATCAAGCCTACGAGTGGCGTCAGGACGCGCTGATGACGCGCACGGCGAACCGTCCCATTCCTTCAGGGCGCATCCGCCCGCTGGAAGGCTGGCTCTTAGGCGCGTTGTGGGGCGTTTCGGGGGTGGCGATACTGGGCATCGGGGTGAACTTCTCTGTCGCACTGCTGGGTGCAGTATCGATCGTGCTGTACGCTTTCGCTTACACGCCCCTCAAACAGCGCAGTCATTTCAGCACGGCGATTGGCGCCATCCCTGGCGCGATACCACCGATGGCGGGCTGGGTCGCCGCACAGGGTGGCTTCTCTCTGGAGGCATGGCTGCTGTTCGCGCTGCAGTTCGTGTGGCAATTCCCCCACTTTTGGGCGATAGCGTGGCTCAATCGTCATGAGTACGCCAAAGCGGGGTTCCACATGCTGCCCTACCCCGATGCCGACGCGGTGTCTACGGCGCGGCTCGCGCTGTGGTACACCCTTGCGATGATTGCTATCAGCGTGATGTTCGCGCCGTTCGCGGCGCACGGTGGGCTATACCTGCTGGGCGCGCTTACGCTGGGGCTGTGGACTTTCTCAGCCGCGTGGCGTTTCCTGCACACGCCCGACACGCCACAGGGCGCGCGGGGCGTGCTTGTCAGCTCGGTGCTGTATCTACCATTGCTGTTGCTATGGATGATACTCAGTTACTAACACAACGCTCAGGCGCGCTCGCCTGAGTGGCAACAGGAGGTATCTATGACGAAGTTGAAGAATCGTCCGCAGACGATAGGACGCGGCGTGGGCGAAGGCAACTTGCCCCCACGCTATCGGGGCGATGGTGAGAGCGGTGGCGAGCCGCCTTACGACCGTTTCCAGATGGCGCGATTGGGCCTATACATCTTTCTTGGCGCGTTGACCACCATGTTCGGCGCGTTAGCCGTCCTCTACCTGCTGCGCGTGCCCGCACGGGGCGATTTCGCGCTCGAGATGCCCAAGCTCAGCTGGCTGGGCACGGCAGCCCTGATGCTAAGCAGTATACCGTGCCAGATGGCGCTGAACGCCTCACGTGCGGGCGACCTGCGCGGCGTCTGGCGAGGTATGTTGCTTACACTCCTGCTGGGCGCGGTGTTCCTCGCGCTTCAAAGCGGCAGCTGGAGCGAAATCGCACGCCAACTGCAGGGCGCACCGACCCACTTCTTCACCTCGATGTTCTATGTCATCAGTGCGCTACATGGGTTGCACCTGCTGGGCGGGCTGGTATTTGTCGCTGGGCTACTGTATTACACGCAGCAACAGCGTGTGCAACTGCAGTCGGTGGAGCTCGGCGCCATCTACTGGCACTTTCTGGGCGTGCTGTGGGTCGCGCTGTTCGGCGTGATGCTGGTCAAGTGAGGTGACATGAGATGCGTGGGGTGATGCTGTTCGCTTGGAGCCTGTTAGTGTTGGCGACTGGGGCGTTCATGTTCGCCCTCTACACGCGTCAAGCCGCCCTCAAGCAAGAGGAGACACTGCCCGTACTCGGGACTGTCGACATGCCCTTCGCGTTCACGAACCAGGCGGGCAAAACCATCACGCAAGATGCGTTCCGGGGCAAGGTCTGGGTTGCCTACTTCTTCTTCACCACTTGTCCGAGCATCTGCCCCGCCATGAACCGCAACGCGATGGATG
This sequence comes from bacterium, assembly GCA_029335935.2. Taxonomy (GTDB): domain Bacteria; phylum Armatimonadota; class Fimbriimonadia; order Fimbriimonadales; family GBS-DC; genus GBS-DC. Next base: position 1,132 of record JARJMV020000259.1, on the reverse strand, counting down.
TGCAGCGCGAGTTCGCGAACAACCCCGATGTGCTGATGGCGGGTTTCACCGTAGACCCCGAAAACGACACGGTGGATGCACTGCGCAAGTGGGCGAAACGACACGAGGCGCAAGCAGGCAAATGGCACTTCCTCACAGGCGACCGCGAAACGCTGTATAAGTTATCGCGCCAAACCTTCAGATTAGCGGCGGAGCCTGGCGACGAAACGCACCCGATTGTCCACAGCGATAAACTGGTGCTGATCGATCGGCAGGGACGCATTCGCGGCTACTATTCAGGCGTGAACCCCGATCAGGTACAGGTGCTGCTGCAGGACATCTACCGTGTGCTTGAAGAGTAGTGCGGCCTCGCTACTTCAGTGCGAAACGGATGACAGTATAAAGCATCACGCCCACGAAGAGTAGTCGCAGTGCGGTTGTGGGTACATGCTGAGCAAAGCGTGCGCCGATGCGTGCGCCGATTACAATTCCTAACGAGGCAGGCACGACAATATCGGGCGCAAGTTTGCCTTGCACCAAGTAGAGCAACGCGCTTGCAGAAGCGGTCGCGCCTATCAGAAAAGTGCTGGAGCCTATGGCGCAGCGCAGGGGCGCTTTGAGAATCGTGTGGATCAGCGGCACCTGTATCAATCCGCCGCCCACGCCCAGAAGTGCAGAAATCATCCCTCCGAGCGCGGAGAGGCTAATCGCGACTCCGCGCTGGCGTGGGTCCCACTCGGCGCGACAGTCGGGGCGCGCCGCATGGGAAGTAGGCGGTTGACGCATCGCCCACAGCATCTGCCCCAACACATACAGTATCAGCGCAATAAACAGCCAGCGCACAGCCGCCTCGGGAATGAACCCAATCACCAACCCGCCGCCAATCGCGCCCAGTAAGGTGGGTATAAGCAACCGCACGCAGAGCCGCCAGTCCACCAATCCTGCCTGCAGATAGGTGGATACGCCCGCGCAGGAGGTCGCCGCACCGGCTACTAAGCTCGCTGCGACCGCTTGCTTAATCGGTACGCCCATGAACAAGGTCAGCGCAGGCACTAAGAGAATCCCGCCGCCCAGCCCCATCAACGAGCCGAACACACCTGCGCCCACCGCTATCGGAAAAATCCAGAGTGTACTCAACGCAGCTGTCTCGGCA
>JARJMV020000294.1 GCA_029335935.2 bacterium | reverse complement strand
CATTCACGGTCTGCGCCGTCGTACCCCGACTAATCGTGAGCGGGAACCGCTTATTGAGCGTAAAGGTTGTCCACGCCAGTCGCATAGCCCAAAAGTTCGTGTGTGAGAGGGAGATCCCTGCTGCGATACTGTGTGCGAGCGGATATACTTATAGCGTGCGTTATCGTGTAGTAGGCTCGCCAAGCCCGTTGCCCATGCCTGTGGAAGACCCGCTGCACAAGGCGGCGTTCGCCTATCGCGTGCAGGGCGTGTTGGAGACCGAGCGCGAAACTGTGCTGTTCGAGGTCTATGCCCAGCGAAGTGCGCTCTACCCTTACGCTGAGCGCGCCTGCCGATTCCTGCTCCACTGCTACGATCTCGCGCGTACACGACTGCGCTTAGACCACCCGTATCGCTACAATCGCCTTTTACGCGTGTTTTTGATGACCGAGGGGAAGGCAGGCGCGGAGCAGCAGCAAAACCTGATGTATCTCTACGATTTGAGCGAGCGCGTGCCCCCTCAAGAGTGGGTGCGCGAGTTGACGCATGAGTATGGGCATTGGATACTGCCACCCATTAACTCGTACATAGAGCCAGAGCCTTGGGCGAACGGCGACTTGGGCGAGCGGTGGTTCATTCACTACTTGCTGGATGAGGCGCGGCGGGGTGGGCAAGCCGATGAGTTGCTGATGGGCGCGCCGCTGCAAGCGTTGGAGGCGTATGTGAACCGCGCGGTGTCGCCGTTAGTGACGCGAATCGCGCGTGAGGGGCTGAACCTCCAGCGTTGGCGCTCACGCCGGCGCGATGGCTACGAAGAGTACCTCTCGCTCGCGCTGTATATCGACCGTGTGTACGGCAGTGCGCGTTTCGGGCGCGCGATGCTGTGCGCAGGCGGCGTGGAGCCGGACGACTTTCTGCGTGGCGTGCGCGAGAGCCTCACAGAACCCGACACGCTGCGCGCCACGCTGCCGTTCACTAACGCCTATCTCTTTTTACCGGGCGGTGTGCACCGCTGGCAGATTGTGCAACCGCGCGAGGCGACCCTGATGCCCGACGCCAACCGCCCCGAATGGGCGCGTTGCCGCGCAACCGAGATTACACTGCGCAGACGCTAATTCCACGGCGTGGGCACACGATTGGGATCCTCAATCCGACGCGCCTCCACGCGCACGCCCTGTTCGCTCAACTCGCGTGCGTGGCTCTCCGCTTTGCGGCGCGGTAGGTTCGTCAGTAGCACCATCGGAACCGTCTCCAGCAGCTTCTTCACATCGGGGCGTGTCAAGTCTAAGAACCGCTCCAACGCCAAGATTGCCTGCTCCTCTTTCAGCCGATCCACACCGAGCAGCACGAGTTCATAGGGGGTGGGGTCGTCTTGCGGTAAGGGCATCCCCACAGGCACACGCCCCGTGGTTCGGATGGGGAACTCGCGCTGGCACTGCTCGCAGATGGCCGCGGCGGCTTTCACCGAGACCTGCTCCATCGAGCCACAGTGCGGACACTTCACCGCGATAATCTCCATCACGCGCCCGTTCTCTATCGGCACGCGCTTGAGACAATGGTCGCAAGTGAAGTCGCTCGTCGGCGCGCCCGTCAGCACCACCTCTTGATGGCAAAAGGGACACTCCACAGGATAGGCGGGAACTTTGGTCGTTTTGTAATAAGACCATATCGCATAGCCCCATGAGCCAAGCCACACCAGCCCAAAGCCCCACGAGAGGGAGTAGAATATCCCACCGTATCGCCAAAACAAGAAAGTGAGCGCCAGCGCCACCAGCCCCACGATGCCGTAGATGACTGCCTGCGTATATTCCTTCTCCACTGCGTCAGAACGCTTGATGGGTTCGTCCACGCTCTCGCCTCCTGACTATAGATTCGGCAGTCCGCGCGAGAATCCTGCCAACGGCTACCAGTGGAGCGTTTTGTCATTCCGAGCGCGGCGCGACCTCTGGGTGAGGGCGTTGCGCACGGTCTGCCAGAAGTCCACGCACCAGATGCTCGGCGAACATGCGCCCAATCTGTTCCTTGCTAAGCGAGCCGCGCGGGTTGTACCAGTTGGGTATCCAGTTCAGCGCGCCGAGCACCACATAAGACGCCATCTTCACATCTTGCGATTCAAAAATGCCCCGATCGATGCCCTCTTGAATACAACGCTGATAGTTCGCTTCATACTGGTCGCGTAGCGCGATAATCTCTTTGCGTTTACGCGGTGGCAGGGCGTGATGTTCGCGCAGCACCACCACGCTGTAGACGGCAGACGCGCTGGCGACGATGCGCACATACTCTTCAATCATCGCCCGCAACTTAGCGTCGGGCGGGTCTGGACGCGCCATAATCTCCGTTTGAGACTCCAGCAGCGCCGTCATCGCGCGTTTGTAGAGCTGGTAGAGCAGGTCGCTCTTGTCGGAGACATAGTAGTAGATGCTGGCTTTTGTCAAGCCTAACTCCTTCGCAATCTCATCGACAGTGCTGGCATGGTAGCCCTTCTTGGAGAACACGCGCGCCGCGCCGTTGAGGATTTGTTCGCGTCGCGCCTCTTGTCGTTCGGTTCGTTTCGCCATCGTTCGGTCGCCTCCCCTCGCAAAGCAATCAGCCACAGATGTTCGTTGCAGGCGTTGTCGCTCCTGCCACCTATGCCACGATATCGGTTCGCAGTCCGATTTCGCGCAGCACGCCTTCTACGCGCAGGCACTCGTCAATCGCTCCTGCCCACACGAGGGCGTGCCCGCGCGTGTGCGCCTCGTAAGTAATCGCCCACGCGCGCGCGTAGGGATAGCCCGTCGCCTTCTGTACCTGTGCGACCACCGCTTCAAAGAGATGGTAGTCGTCGTTGTATAGGATGACTTTCCATGCGTGCGACGCGCCGTCGTCAACGCGCTCGGTAGTTTCCTGCTCTGGAAGCGCCACTTCAAGCATGGCATTAATTATAGCGCGCCCTGGACAGCGCGTGCGCTTTAGCTTGTCTTGGCGATTCCAATGAGGTAAACTATGTGGGTTCCGCAGTTGCGGAGAGATTCCGAAATTCCAACAAGGGAGGAGTTGTTCGATGAGGAATGCTGACGCAGGTCGTCGCGTCGGGTGGGCAGTCATACCCGCGCGTGCGGCGTTCTTTGGCGTATTATGGCTGCTGACGGGGTTGCAAGCCCGTGCCGCCGAGGCGGTGGAGCTGCCCCCGTTCGGCTCACAAGAGTACCTGATTCTCGGCGTGGTGTTGCTCTTGGCGTTTACGGCGTTAGGGTTCGGACTGTACATCTTACAGTGGACGCTCAAGCAGAATCCCGGCACTTCGCGGATGCAGGAGGTTGCACGAGCGATTCAGGACGGCGCGAACGCCTATCTCAAGCGGCAGATTAGCACGATGATTTGGTTCGTGCTGGCGATTACCGCCGTGCTGTTCTTGCTTTATCGCCCCGTGTATGAGCGGATTTATCCGGGCGAGGGCTTGCTACTGGGCGCGGGGATTGCGATTGCGTTCTTCTTGGGTGTGTTTGCTTCTTACGGCGCAGGCTATGTCGGTATGTATATGGCGGTGCGGGGTAATCTACGCACTGCGGCTGCTGCGCTGACCAGCTTCAAAAACGCGCTTGAGATTGCCTTCCGCGCGGGCGCAGTGAGCGGGATGTTCACTGTCGGCTTGGGCTTGCTCGGCGCAACTGTGATTTTCCTGCTGTTTCGCGAGAAGGCGATGTTCGTGCTGGTGGGCTTCGGGTTCGGTGGCTCGCTGGCGGCGCTGTTTATGCGCGTCGGCGGCGGCATCTACACCAAAGGCGCGGATGTCGGCGCCGACTTGGTGGGCAAGGTGGAGGCAGGCATCCCCGAGGACGACCCGCGCAACCCCGCCACAATCGCCGATAATGTCGGCGACAATGTGGGCGACTGCGCAGGGATGGCGGCGGATGTGTTCGAATCCTACGAAGTCACCCTCGTCGCGGCGATTATTCTGGGCGTGGCGGCGAGCCTCGTATTGACCCCTGCGAGCGCGATGAAACTGGTGATGTTCGCCCTGCTGGTGCGCGGCGTGGGCGTGATTGCCTCCATCATCGGCGTGCTGGCGGTCAAGGGCGAAGACCGCGCCGACCTGAACCCGATGAAGCCCATCAATCGCGGGTTCTGGGTCTCGGCGGTGCTGGCGGCGTTGGGCAATCTGGGCGTCGCCTATTTCTTTATGCAGGATGTGCAACTCAAGCCCGAGTTGGGCGGCGCGACAGTGGACTGGTGGCGGTTCTGGATTGCTACAGCGTTCGGCGTGGTCGTCGCCGTGATGATCGAACGCATCACCGAGTATTTCACCTCAACCGAGAAGAAGCCCGTGAAAGAAATCTCGGCCGCGGCGTCCACAGGACCCGCGACGCTGATTATTCAGGGCTTCGCCTACGGGCTGGAATCGAGCGTGTGGGCGGTGTTCGCGATTGCCTCCGCGCTGTTGGCGCCGCTGTTCATCTTCCCGCCAGGCGTCTTCGGCGGTCCGATGCTCTCGTTCTACGGCATCGCGCTCACAGGATTGGGGCTATTGGCAACCACAGGCTATATCTTGGCGATGGACACCTTCGGACCCATCTCGGACAACGCGAACGGCATCTTCGAGATGTCGGGCGCCCTGAAAGAGCGCGGCAACCAGCCTGCGGCGGGCGGCTTGACAGGCGACAAGATTGTGCATCGTCTCGACTCGGTGGGCAACACCACCAAGGCGCTCACCAAAGGCTTCGCGATTGCGACGGCGGTGGTGGCGGCAGTCGCCCTGTTCCACTCATTCGTGGAGGATTCGCGTCTGGTGGAGCTGATCAACATCGCCACACGCAACGGCGTCACGCTCAAGGACGCTTTCGGCGGGTTGCCCGTGGATGTGCCCGTGGTGTTCATCGGCTTGCTCATTGGCGGCGCAGCGCCGTTTCTGTTCAGCGCGTTCTCGATTATGGCGGTCGGACGCTCAGCGTTCGAGATGATTCACGAGGTGCGCCGACAGTTCCGCGAGAAGCCGGGCATCATGCAGGGCGCCGAGACGCCCGACTACGGACGCTGCGTGGAGATTGTTACCGCCGCAGCGCAAAAAGAGCTGTTAGGACCGGGCATTCTGGCGATTGCACTGCCCGTGGGCGTCGGTTTCGGGCTGAGCATCGGAGCGTCGCCCGTGCAGATTGGCGGCAGCGAATATGTGTTCACAGGGGCACAGGCGTTAGGCGGCTACTTGGCAGGCGCAATCCTGTCGGGGCAGCTGCTGGCAGTGCTGCTGGCGAACTCCGGCGGCGCGTGGGACAACGCCAAGAAGCGCATCGAGGACGGCTTCCTCGGCGGCAAGGGCACTGACGCGCACAAGGCAGGCGTGATTGGCGATACCGTCGGCGACCCGTTCAAAGACACCGCCGGTCCTGCGCTGAACCCGCTGATTAAGGTGATGAACCTCGTCGCCATTCTAATTGCGCCAATCGTGATACAACCGCTGCCCGACGCCGTGCGTATTGGCGTCACGGCAGTCGCTGTGGGTGCGCTGCTCTTCTCGGTCTATTGGAGCAAGCGCGGCTCGGTCGCGGAGACCATCGAACACGAGCTGGGCTACCACACGATGGAAGACGAATACGCGCCTGTCGGCGGCAAGGGCGGCGCGTAGAGGCGCGCTGTGCCCATCCTCTGCCCCTCTCCTGCATCGTGGGGAGAGGGGCGTGTGCGTTGAACCCCCACCTGCAGGTTACCCCAGCTTGGAGGGGGAACCAACCCGACAGCAGGGTTCCCCCTACGCCCATCGGGGGACCTCAAGGTGGGGGGGCGGCAAACGGGCCGATAAGACCCTCGCAATATTAGGAGTT
>JARJMV020000163.1 GCA_029335935.2 bacterium | reverse complement strand
GGCTAATTACACCCACTACCGAAGTTGAACAGCACTTCTAACAGGTCGGCGTCATCCACGCTCCCGTCGCCGTTCACATCCGCCTGGGCGGTGCTGCTTCCATTCGCGAACAGCACTATCAGTAAGTCGGCGTCGTCCACGCAGCCGTTGTCGTCGGCGTCGCCAGGGCGCGCGGGCACAAACCCCAAAGCCGTCGGCTGCCGCCCGCTGGGGTAGCCCTTGAGGGTAAGCGTCTCCACAGGCGTCGCGCTCGCGCTGCGACTCGCGTGGTCCAGCGTCAGTTGCCAGAGCATCGCACTACTGCCGTCGCTGGTCGCCAAATAGAGCTTGTCGCGCTGCGCGTCATACGCCAAGCCGCCCAGTGCGTGCCCGCTTGGAACCCCGTTCAGCGTGTACGCCTCGCCCTCGAACACCAGCGGCTCGTCGGGGAAGCGCACGCGATAAAGCCCCTGCGCGGTCGTTATCATCAGCGCATCGCCCACCCACTCCAAGCCGATCGGTCGCTCTAAGTGAGTTTGGTTAGACGCATAGAACGCTGCCGTCGGGACGCCGTCCGCGTCGCTCACATAGAGAATGCCTGCGCTATTCTCGCTACGCGCAGGCGCGGCGCGCCACAGCTCGCCCTCATAAAATGCGCCGTCTTTCATATAGTGATGCCCGTAGAAGCAGTTGCACATCTGGTAGCCGAACGCCGAGCGGAACGCCCCTGTGTAGGGGTTCACCTTCAGCAGCGTGCGGTCGTTCTCCAAGCCGATGTAGAGCGCGTCGCCGTCAGAGGCGAGCAGATTATAGTCGCCCGACTGAACGAAGCCCCACGAACCAGGCGTAATTGCGCGATCGACCTGCCCCGTGCGCAGGTTGTACCGATAGACGCTGGCAGGCGCGCTCCCCGCCGCCGACAGCCACAGATACCCATCGGCGTACACGCTCGCCGTCAACAGCGTCGCTAAACCGAATCCGAGTGCTATGCGTTGCATTGTCTTCTACCTCCGTAAGAGTCTTCGTTGGCGCACAACCCTGCACTTCTAACCCCCTCCGTAGGTTCCCCCTACGCAGTGGGGGGAACCGCTGGGGTGAGTTGGTTCTCCCTGCGTGTAGGGAACAACTGGGCAGGAAGGTGTAGATTGACCCCCTCCGTAGGTTCCCCCTGCGTGCAGGGGGAACCTGAAGGAGGGGGTTCAAAACGCTCTTACCTATAGATTCAAAAGCGCCCCCTCCCCGCACGGCAGAGAGGGGCACAACTTACTTCCTCCGACGGCGCAGCGCCAGTAAGCTCACCAAGCCTGTACCGAGCGCAATCATGCTCGCAGGCTCAGGAACCAGCACCGTGAAGCTCTGGTCGAATGTCTGGTCGTACAGCGTGGCAGTGCCCGCGAGACTGGCAAAGTTGTCGCGATACCCCTCATGCAGCACCTGCACGCGCAAGCTGATTTGGTATTGGGTGCCGTTGGGGTCGCCGCTGATGGTGAGCGTATAGCTATCCCCGACGCTGCTGATGCTCTTCGCGAAAGTGCCATCGCCCGCCGCCCAGTCGACAGAGGCTTGGTCAACATCTGTGTAGAACGGGTTGCCGTTCTTCGTGATGCTCAGTGTCGTGCGCAGGATGAGGCGGTCGGAGTGCGGGGAGGCGATGTTGCCGAATTGAACAAAATTAATCGCCCCGCGTGTGCCTGTGATTGCGCCTGAACCCCAGTTGAGAACGATGTTAGGAAACGCCGTTGGGTCGATGTTGCCGCCGCCCCACAGATAAGGAGCAAGATTGGGCTGAGAGGGGCTGGGTCCCGAACTGAGGTTGAGCATCGGAGCGTTGCGGATTTCGGCATCAAAATATACCTGACCACCTTGAAATGTACCTTGCCCGCGCCCTGCCACACGCATTCCGAATTGATGACCAGAGCCAACCCAAGTGCCGAAGTAGGCGAAAGTCCCCGTATTCGCTGGCGCAAGGTTGTTTGACCTGTCGAGTGGCAACTGATAAGAAGAGTTGCTGTTGCGGTTGATGTTGCCGAAATAGATGCCCAATCGCCCGAAAGCATCGCCCCCTGTGACGCCCTCAAGCCGTACTCGCATGGTATTTGTGTTTATCGATGAGGGACTTTGGGCGTAGAGACGTCCGCGAGTCACAAAAGCTCCTGTGCCCACATTCGCATTCGTGTCGAGGTTCGTGAATCGGGTCAAAATATTCGTCGGATCGCCTTGTTCCTCAACAACTAAGCGATACTGTTGCGCGTTCATACTGGCGATTGCTAAGAGCGCGCCCATGGTTGCCATACCCCATCGTAAGTCTCTTCGTTTCATCGCTATTGCCTCTAGAGATTGAGATTGGAAGGCGAGGGTGTCGCGTTTCCACCTATACAGACTCGCAAAGGGGTGAAAAACGGACAGGTAAATCGACTGAAATGTTGCATCAGGGCGAAATGGACAGTAGGGCGGGGCAAGAGGCTGACACACCACGCGACGCGGGGAAACCGACAGAAAGCTCCTGCAGCTGTGGTGCGTGAACTCAAGAGATGCGCCCCTGTCAGATGGGGGTGAGGGCTTGCTTCTAACGGTGCAAGCAGGATTCTTTTATCGCAAGCAGTAATTAATCGCTTGGTGAGACTATGTTCAAGGGCGTACCGCTGACGCTGGGCGTGGAGGAAGAGTATCAGATTATCGATGCGCAGACCCGCGCGCTCGATTCGTATGTGGCGCAGATTCTCCCTGACGGGCGCGTGCGCCTGCAAGACCAGGTG
>JARJMV020000067.1 GCA_029335935.2 bacterium | reverse complement strand
GAGCCACACAGCACGGGCACCAACTGCCCGGTGCGCACGCCCTCGTGGAAGGCGTGGACCAGCTCCTCGTCGGTGAGCGGGTTGCCGTCGAGGTATTTCTCCAGCAGCGCGTCGTCGGTCTCGGCGGCGGCTTCCATCAAGAGCTCGCGTGCGCGCCCGACCAACTCGTGCAAATCGTCGGGGATGGCGGTCGCCTCCATGTCGCGGTCTTTGCCCGTGTATGCTTTGCCGTGCAGCACATCCACCACACCTTTAAACTGCGCTTCCGCGCCGATGGGCACTTGCAACGGCACGATACGCTTGCCGTAGATACTCCGCAGATGGTTCACGAACCCGCGATAGTCTGCGCCGTCGCGCTCCATTTTGTTTACAAAGACAAATCGTGGCAGTTGGCGCGCTTCGCATATCTCCCAAGCGTTCTCGAAGCCGACTTCCAGCTCTGCCTGCGCGGGGGCGACCAGCACGACGGCGTCCACCACCTGCAACACACTGTACAACTCGCCGATGAAATCGGGGAAGCCGGGCGTATCGAGCAGGTTGATTTTATATCCGTTCCACTCGAGGGGCAGCAGCGACGCGCTCAGGCTGATTTTGCGCCGTTGTTCTTCGGGGTCAAAGTCGGAGGTGGTGTTGCCCGCCTCGATGCTGCCGACGCGGTCGATATGCCCTGCCATGTAGAGGAGATGTTCGGCGAGCGTCGTTTTGCCGCTGCCGCCGTGTCCCGCCAGTGCTACATTGCGAATCTGCTCCAGCGCGTACTGTTTCATGGTCTTACTCCTTCTGTGAGAGTGGCGAATGGTGTCGGTTGCGTGTAAAAAAGCCTCCCACGCCTAAGCCGAGAGGCTCCTTGCATTCGCCGAATGTGCCTGCGCCCCAGCGGTTATATTATGCCCGAAAGCGAGTAGGTAAAGTCAAGGGGGTAGCACGGACGGGTGTGTCCGTGCTACGGTTATTTGCGGAAGGGCATGCCCATCGCCTTCAGCAGGGCGAACGCCTCCTCATCGGTTTTGGCGGTAGTGCAGAAGGTGATGTCCATGCCGCGCAGTCGGTCGATCTGATCGTAGACAATCTCGGGGAACAGAATCTGCTCGCGCAGCCCCATCGAGTAGTTGCCGCGCCCATCGAACGAGCGGGGCGAGACGCCGGCAAAGTCGCGGATGCGCGGCAGCACCAGGTTGATAAGTTTCTCCATGAAGATATACATGCGGTCGCCGCGCAGGGTGACCTTGCACCCGATGCGGTGTCCCTGTCGCAAGCGGAAGTTGGAGATGGCTTGTTTGGCGACAGTGATGACAGGCTTTTGCCCGGAGATGAGGGCGAGGTCGCGCACTGCATTTTCGAGTTGTTTAGGTTCTTGCTCGCCCCTGCCGACGCCCATGTTGATAACGATTTTCTCCAGGCGCGGGATTTGCATGGGGTTTTTGTAGTTGACCTGCTGTTGCAGTTGGGGGCGCACCACTTGTTCGTAGTGGGTGCGCAGTCGCGGGGTAATCCGCGCGACTGCGTCGTCGGCTGTGGCGAACAGCGCTTCGGTTTTTTGTTCCTTGCTCGCCTTTTTGCCCTGCGGTTGGGCAGGCGTCGCGGGTTTTTGCTTAGCCATCGTTCATCCCTCACTTCGTCACATCGATCATCTCGCTGCACTCTTTGCACAGGCGATAGAGTTTGCCGTCCTGTCCGCGGGTGCGTCCGACGCGCGTTTTCTTGTCGCAGTGGGGACACACCAGCATCACCTTACTGGCATACAGAGGCGCGGGCATCTGGATTTTCGTCCCCTTCTGGTTCATCTGGCGCGGTTTTTTGTGTTTCCACACGAGGTTCAAGCCATCGACCACCACGCGGTTCTCGCGTGGCAGCACGCGCTTCACCTCGCCGCGCTTGCCTTTGTCTTTGCCCGAGATGATTTCCACCGTATCGCCGGTGCGGATTTTCATCCGAATAGGTCGTTGCAGTTTGCGCATCGTGGTATCCCTCCTACAGCACTTCGGGCGCGAGCGAGACGATGCGCATGAAGAGTTTGTCGCGCAGTTCGCGGGCGACGGGCCCGAAGATGCGTGTGCCGCGCGGCTCGCCTTGATTGTTCACAATCACGCATGCGTTGTCGTCGAAGCGCAGCGTGCTGCCGTCCGGTCGGCGGATGGGCTTGCGCGTGCGCACAATCACGGCGCGCACCACATCGCCTTTCTTGATGGGCATATTGGGCGAGGCGCTTTTGACCGACGCCACAATCACATCGCCCACATGCCCGTAGCGCGCGTTCGAGCCTTTCAGCACGCGGATGCACATCACCTCGCGTGCGCCGGAGTTGTCGGCGACTTTCAAGCGTGTAAACGGTTGTATCATGGTAAATCCCTCCTATTACTGAGCGCGTTCTAAGATTTGGCGCACGCGCCAGCGTTTGTGTCGGCTGAGCGGGCGCGTCTCGACAATCTCGACGCGGTCGCCCACGCGACAGGCGTTGTGTTCATCGTGCGCCATATATTTTTTGGTGCGTCGGATGGTCTTGCGATACACGGGGTGGCGATAGCTGCGCATCACTGCCACCACGACAGTTTTATCCATCTTATCGCTGACCACGACGCCCACGCGCACTTTGCGTCGCCCTTTGTAAGGGGTGAGTTCGCCTGTCGCTTGCAAGTCGGCGCGTTCCGTTGTCGGCGTCTCAAGTTGGGTGGTCTCTTCGTTCATTGTTAATTACTCCTCAAACGCTTGCTTCGCGTCGTTTCTCGTTGAGAATGGTTTGGACACGCGCGATATTGCGTCGCAGTTGGCGTATCGAGTCGGTGTTTTTGAATTCCCCGACAGTTTTCTGCACGCGCAGGCGATACTGCTCGTTGCGCAGGTTGTCGAGTTCTCTTTGCAGTTCGGCGATGGTCATGCGTCGCAGTTGTTCAGGTTTGAGGGGTTTCATGCGCCTTCACCTCCTGCGGTTTCAGTTTCTGCGCCGAGTTGGAAGTCGGCTCTGGAGACGATTTTAGTTTTGATGGGCAGTTTATGGCTGGCGCGTCGGAGCGCTTCGCGGGCGCGGGCTTCGTCCACGCCGCCGAGCTCCATGAGGACTCGTCCGCGTTTGACGACGGCGACCCAGCCTTCGACGCTGCCTTTACCGGAACCCATGCGTGTTTCGGCGGCGCGCTTGGTGTAGGGTTTATCGGGGAAGATTCGGAACCAGGTTTTGCCGCCGCGGCGGAGGTAGCGCACGATGGCGACGCGCGCCGCTTCCATCTGGCGGTTGGTCAGCCAGGCGGGTTCCATCGCGACGAGTCCGAAGTCGCCGAAGTGGAGTTCGCGTGCGCCTTTCGAGACGCCTTTGCGCCGTCCCCGTTGCTGTTTTCGGTATTTCGTTCGTTTCGGCATCAACATAGTGGTTCACCTCACTCTTCGACGGGCGTTTCGCCTGCGGGCGCGTTGGTGGGCGGTGTATCGGTTCGTGGCGGTCGCGGTGCGCGTCCTGCGTTGCCGCCGCCGCGTCCCCCGCGTCCACGGCGTCGTCGTCCGGGCTGACGCTCGCTGCCCCCGCCGCGTCCGGGCGCCCCTGCGCGGGCGCCGCGCCGCATGTCGCCCGGCGTTGCCGATTCGGGCGTGGTGACGGATGAGAGCAGGATGCGTCGCTCGGACATCGGGATGTCGCCCTTGTAAATCCAGACCTTCACGCCGATAGTGCCGTAGATGGTGTAGGCGGTGGCGAAGCCGTAGTCGATGTCGGCGCGTAGGGTCTGCAACGGCACGCGCCCCCACCGATCCCACTCGGTACGGGCAATCTCCGCGCCGCCGAGCCGCCCTGCGACCATGACCTTGATGCCGCGCAGGTTCATGCGCTGCGCCCGCGCCAGCGTCTGGCGGATGGCGCGTCGGTGCGAGATACGGCGCTCTAACTGGTTGGCGATGTTCTCCGCCACCAGCTGCGCGTCTTGGTCGGGGTTGCGCACATCCTCGACATCGATGCGGATTTCGGGTCGATTCGGGTGGAGCGCCTTGTAGACGGTTCGGGTGACCTCTTCGATGCCCTGCCCGCCGCGCCCGATGATTTGACCTGGACGCGCCGCATAAATTATCACGCGCACGATATTGGCGGCGCGCTCGATCTCGATGCGCGAGATGCCCGCGCTGTACCAGCGTTTCTTGATCGCGCGTCGGATGAGGTAGTCCTCATACAGCGTGTGCCGGTACTGCTTCTTGGGCGCGTACCAACGGCTCTCCCAGTCGCGCGTGACGCCCACGCGGAAACCAATCGGGTTGATTTTCTGACCCATCAGTTCTGCTCCTCCTGTGGCGCGGCGGTTGACGACGCTCTCCGCGCGGTCGGGCGCGCTTGCGGCGCGGCGACGCCCAAGATGATGGTCACATGGCTGGTGCGCTTCAAAATCCGATACGCCCGCCCGCGATCTTTGGGCAGGATACGCTTCCAGCGCGGCCCCTCGTCCACATAGGCGCGCTCGATATAAAGAACATTCGGCGACAGTCCGTCGTTGTGCATGGCGTTCGCGACCGCTGATTCCAACACTTTGCGTGCAACCCGCGCCGACTTGTTCGGCAGCTGTTGTAGGAGGGTCATCGCTTCGTTCACGGGTTTGCCGCGCACCAAGTCTATCGCCAATCGCGCCTTGCGCGGAGGTATCCGAACATGTTTTGCAACCGCCTTCATACTTGCCTCCCTATCGTTTCTTGACCTTACTGGTCTTCTCCGAGTCCTTATGCCCTCGGAAGGTGCGGGTGAGGGCGAACTCGCCGAGTTTATGACCGACCATCTGCTCCGTCACATAGACGGGCACATGTTTGCGTCCGTCGTGGACAGCGAAGGTCAGCCCAATCATTTCGGGCACGATCATTGACCGTCGCGACCATGTTTTGATGGGGCGTCGCTGGGTTTGTGGTTGCTCCAGCGTCGCCAGCACCTTCTTCATCAGTTTCGGGTCTACATAAGGTCCTTTTTTGAGTGAACGCGCCATAGGTTATTTCCTCCGCTTGAGAATGAATCGGCTGGTGCGCTTATTGCGTCGGGTTTTGACGCCGAGCGCGGGCTTGCCCCAAGGGGTTTTGGGGTGTTTGAGTCCGATGGGGGCTTTCCCCTCGCCGCCGCCGTGCGGGTGGTCGCGTGGGGTCATCGCCGAGCCGCGCACGTGGGGGCGTCGTCCCATCCAGCGCGATTTGCCCGCCTTGCCCCAGACCTCGTTTTCGTGGTCGAGGTTGCCCACTTGTCCGACGGTCGCGCGGCAGCGGAGGTGCACCAGTCGCATTTCGCCCGAGGGCATGCGCAAGGTAGCGTAGTTGCCCTCTTTCGCGAGGATTTGCGCCGCCGCGCCCGCGCTGCGCACCAGTTGCCCGCCCTTGCCCGGATTGAGTTCGATGTTATGGACCAGCGTGCCGACAGGAATGTGTTGCAAGGGCAGGGCGTTGCCTGGCAGGATGTCGGCGTCGGGTCCGTTCATCACCGTCGCGCCCACTTCCAAGCCGACGGGCGCGAGAATATAGCGTTTCTCCCCGTCTTCGTACTCCAGTAGTGCAATTCGCGCCGAGCGGTTCGGGTCGTACTCGATGGCGACCACTTTGGCTGGGATGCCGTCCTTGTTGCGCTTGAAATCGATGATGCGGTAGAGGCGTTTATTGCCGCCGCCGCGATGGCGCGCCGTGACGCGCCCCAGATTGTTGCGTCCGCCCGGCTTGCGCAGCCCCACCGACAGGCTCTTCTCAGGCTCTTTCTTCGTAATCTCCTCGTAGGTCGAGGTCTGCATGAAGCGCCTGCCAGGCGAGGTCGGTTTCCATTTCTTGATTCCCATAATTGCCTCCGCTTACAGGTTGAAATCTTCAATCGTCTGGTTGGGCTTGAGCGTCACGACGGCTTTCTTCCACGCCTTCGTGTACCCTTTGCTGCGTAGCCCGACGCGCTTGGGCTTGGGCTTGACCCACATCGTACGCACTTTCACCGCGTCCACATTGTAGAGCTGTTTCAGCGCGTGCTTGATATCGATTTTGGTTGCGTCGTCCGCCACCTCGAACAGGTACTGGTTGTATGCCATTCGCAGCATCGTGCCTTTTTCGGTGATGAGGGGTCGGACAATCACCTGTGCGGGATGTTTCATTGCGCCCACACCTCCTCCATTTTTGCGAGGGCTTGCTGGGTGGCGATCACGCGCCGCGCGGGGATGATTTCGTGGAGCGCGAAGGCGGGCGCGATGCGCACCAGCACATTCGGCAGGTTACGGAACGATTTATACACCACCTCGTTCGGCTCGTGGAGCAGGACGAGTACGCGCTCGTTCTCGATGCCCATCGCTTTGAGCATCGTCGCGGCGTGCTTGGTCTTGATTTCGGGGAAGTTCAGTTCATTCACCACGAGCAGCGCGCCGTTCTCGGCTTTGTCGGCAAGCACGGTGCGGAAGGCGAGGCGTCGCTCTTTTTTGTTGACGATGGGATTGTAGTCGCGCGGGGTGGGACCGTGTACGGTTCCGCCTTTGCGCCAGTGTGGGGCGCGGATGGAGCCTTGGCGGGCGCGTCCTGTGTGTTTTTGGCGCCACGGCTTGCGTCCGCCACCGCGCACCTCGGCGCGCCCTTTCGTATCGTGCGTACCCTGTCGCAGGTGCGCGAGTTGGGCGACCACCGCGCGATGCACTGTGCCCGCCTTGCCCATCACGCCGAACAGGCGGTCGCTCAGCTCGACCTCCCCAATCGCTTGACCTTGCGCGTTATACAAATTCGCTTTCGGCATAGGTATCACCTCTACTGTTTCTGCACATACACAATCGAGCCGCGTCCGCCAGGAACAGCGCCCTTAATCAGCACTCGGTTCTGGTCTGCCAGAATCTTCACGATGGTCAGGTTGCGCGTGGTGACTTGCTCGCCGCCCATGCGTCCGGGGCTGCGCTTGCCCTTGAACACGCGCTGGGGCCCTGTGGCGCCGCTGGAGAGCGGGCGTCGGTGGGTCATCGAGCCGTGCGTCATGGGGCCGCCAGCGAACCC
>JARJMV020000048.1 GCA_029335935.2 bacterium | reverse complement strand
TGCATAGTGAGTCGTTCATTCGGCAAGCCAAGGCGGACTCCTGCAGGTATAATCCCCGCGCTATGCACAAAGGGGATTATCGCTTTCCGACGATTTACGGCGAGACGGTGGCGTTCGTGTGTGAGGACGATTTATGGACGGTCTCGGTGGCAGGAGGGGTCGCGCGTCGGCTGACCACCAGCCTCAGCGCAGTGATAACGCCACACTATTCGCCCGATGGGCAGTGGCTTGCGTTCGTGGCGCGCGACGAGGGTCATCCAGAGGTGTATGTGATGCCTGCCGAGGGGGGCGAACCGCGCCGCCTCACCTATCAGGGCGCGACGCGCGTGGAAGTCGTCGGCTGGACGCCTGACGGTAGCGCAGTGATTTATAGCAGCTCCGCAGGTCGCCCGCCGCGCGAGACGGCGCTGTGGAGCGTCGGCTTAGAAGGCGGATTGCCAAACCAATATCCCTACGGCTTGGCGAACCATATCAGCTTCGGAGCGAACGGCGCAGCGATTCTGGGCAGACACACAGGCGACCCTGCACGCTGGAAACGGTATCGCGGCGGTACCGCAGGCGTGTTCTGGATCGACCGAGCAGGCGACGGCAACTTCACCCGATTCCAACCCACCAACGGCAACCTGACCGCCCCGATGTGGATTGGCGAGCGTATCTACTTCGTGTCCGACCACGAGGGCGTCGCGAACATTTACTCCTGCCTGCCCGACGGCGGCGACCTGCAACGCCACACGCGCCACGAAGAGTACTATGTGCGCTACCCCAGCACCGACGGCAAGCGAATCGCGTATCACGCTGGCGCAGAGCTGTATGTGCTGGAGTTGGCGACAGGCGAGAACCGTCTTATCCCGATAGACCTGCGCAGCCCGCGTACGCAGACGCAGCGCAAGTTTGTGGAGACCGAGAAGTACCTGCAAGAGTATACGCTGCACCCCGAAGGGCACTCGCTGCTACTGACCGTGCGCGGCAAGCCGTTCACGATGGGCAACTGGGAAGGCGCAGTCATCCAGCACGGCGAGGCGCAGGGCGTGCGCTACCGATTGAGCCGCTACCTCAACGACGGCAAACGATTCGTCGCCGTCTCCGACGCCAGCGGCGAACCTCAACTGGAGCTCCATACGCCCGACAGCGTAGTTTCCTACGCGGAGTTCGATATCGGGCATCTTTACCGATTGGAGGTCTGCCCCACCAAAGATTGCGTCGCGCTGAGCAACCATCGGTTTGAGCTGCACATCCTCGATATCGAGGCGCGCGCGCTGAAGCTGGTGGAGCGGAGCGAGTGTGGTATGATTGAGGGCTTTGCGTGGTCGCCCTGCGGACGCTGGCTGGCGTATAGCTTCGCCCCGAACGAGCGCACGCACATTCTCAAAATATACGACTCGGAAACGGGCGACATCCACGCGATTACCCCGCCAGAGTTCCGCGATGTGCAACCTGCGTGGGACCCTGACGGCGAGATGCTCTACTTCCTCTCCTATCGCGACTACGACCCAGTGCCCGACAACTTGCAGTTCGAGCTCGCGTTTCCGATGGGAATGCGTGTGATGGCGGTGGTCCTGCGCAAGGATATCCCCAACCCGCTACTGCCCACGCCCAAGCCGTTCGAGGAGCCGAAACTGCCCGCCAACGCTCAACAGCCGTCGGAACCCGACGCTGTCAAGCCCACAGCCATCGATTTTGACGACATCCACCTGCGCGTGATTACAGTCCCGCTACCTGCAGGCATTTATGGTCAGGTCGCAGGGCTGAGCAAGCGGCGCGTGATTGCCACGCAGTTCCCCGTCGAGGGCACACTGGGCGACACATGGTTCACCACCGAAACGGAGGGCAAGGGCGCTCTTGTGATGTATGATTTTCATACTGGCAAAACGGAGACACTCGCTGGCAAGGTGAACGACTTCACACTGTCGCGCGACTCCAAAACGCTGGCGTACCGTTCGGGCAAGCGGCTGCGCGTACTGCCCGCAGGTCAGAAGCCCGACGAGAAACACGAGCAAGCCCTGCCCTCGCGCGAGAGCGGCTGGATTGATCTCAGCCGCGTGCGCTGCGCCGTTGTGCCCACCCACGAGTGGCGACAGATGTATCGCGAGGCGTGGCGACTGCAGCGCGAGTTCTTCTGGAGCGCGGACATGTCGGGCGTCGATTGGCAAAAAGTGTACGACCGCTACTACCCTCTGTTGGAGCGCGTCGCCACACGCGGCGAGTTCTCCGACTTAATGTGGGAGATGCAGGGCGAGTTGGGCACTTCGCACTGCTACGAGTTCGGCGGCGACTATCGTCAGCCGCCCCAATACAGCATCGGCTTTCTCGGCGCGGAGTTCGAGTGGGACGAACAGGCGCATGGCTACCGAATCACACACATCCTCACCGGCGACCCTTGGCTGGAAGATACAGACTCGCCCCTCAACGAACCGGGGGTGAACGCCCAGATTGGGGAGCTGCTTGTCGCAATCAACGGGCGACCGCTCACACGCACTTTTACTCCCTACGAGGCGATGCTCCACTTGGCGGGCGCGCCTGTGGAGCTCACGCTCCGCGATGCGCACGGCAGCACCCGCACCGCGACCACCAAAACGCTCACGGACGAGTCCAAGCTCCGCTATCGCGACTGGGTGCAACGCAACCGCGCCTATGTGCATGCCCAAACGAACGGGCAGGTGGGCTATGTGCATATCCCCGACATGGGCAGCTGGGGCTTCTCAGAGTTCCATCGCGGCTTCCTGGCGGAGATTGTGCGCCCCGCGCTGATTGTGGATGTACGCGCCAACGGCGGCGGCTATGTGTCGCAACTGCTGCTGGAGAAACTTGCGCGTAAGCGCGTGGGCTACGATGTGCCACGCTGGGGCAAGCCGATGCCCTACCCCAACGACTCCGTGCTGGGACCCATCGTGGCAATCACTGATGAGCGCGCTGGCTCCGACGGCGACATGTTCAGCCATGTGTTCAAGTTGATGCGTATCGGCGCGCTTATCGGCAAGCGCACCTGGGGCGGCGTGATAGGTATCTGGCCCAAGTCCATCTTCGTCGATCAGGGGCTAACCACGCAGCCGGAGTACGCCTTCTGGTTCCACGATGTTGGCTGGCGCGTGGAGAACTACGGCACAGACCCCGACATCGAGGTGGACTACGCCCCCCAAGACTATGCCGCTGGGCGCGACCCGCAACTCGATTGGGCGATTGCTGAGGTTCTGAAACAGATGGAGTCGAACCCGCCGCGCCTGCCCGATTTCGAACCGCGCCCGAAGTTGCCCCTGCCCAGCGGACTGCAGGCGCTGTGAGCGTTCTAACCCCCTCCTTTGGGTTCCTCCTGCGAACAAGGAACCCCGAAGACTGACAGGGGTACAAATTTTGCGTTCATGCCTCTGGGCGCGCCGTCATTCTTAGCATCATACCGTCGGCGTCCCCGCCGACGAACCC
>JARJMV020000033.1 GCA_029335935.2 bacterium | reverse complement strand
GGGGTCGGGGATATGCTTGTGGCGCGTGACTTTGATGTCGGGGTAGACGGTGCGTGCGTATCCGTCGGGCAGCTCCACATACACGCGCTCTTCCACCACCGCCAGCAAACCCTCAGGCAGCGACTCATTCAGCATGTCTCGCCCATAAACAATCATCGAGGCGTGCACGCTGCGCCAGAACTGCTCCAGGTAGGGGTTCATGCCTGGAAACGGGTTTTGCATAACCCTATTTTACCCCGACAAATCAGGTATGCTATGCGTTGATGAAACGGCTACGCTCTATCTCGTTTGCACAGGTCGAGATTGACGACGAGTTTTGGTCGAAACGGCAACAGACGAACCGGGCAGCGACGCTACCGCACCTATTTGAGGAACTCGAACGTGCAGGCAATATTCCGAACCTGCGCCTCGCCGCCGAGGGTAAACATGAGGGCTATCAGGGACCCGTGTACATGGACTCCGACCTTTACAAAGCCCTTGAAGCCGCCGCCTATGTGCTGAAACGATATCCTGACGACCCCATCCGCGCGAAAGTGGACGAGGTAATCGATATTCTGGAGCGTGCGCAGCAGCCAGACGGCTATCTGAACAGTTACTTTCAAGTAGTTGCGCCCGACAAGCGTTGGAGCAACCTGCGCGACTGGCACGAACTGTACTGCGCAGGGCACTTGATTGAAGCGGCGGTGGCTCACTATCACGCGACGGGCAGCACGCGGCTGCTGAACATTGCGCGGCGCTTCGCCGATTACATCGACTCGGTATTCGGTGAAGGCAAGCGGCTGGGCTATTGCGGACATCCAGAGATTGAGCTTGCGCTGTTTCGGTTGTATGAGGCGACGGGCGAGACGCGCTACGCGCACCTGGCGGAGTTCTTTTTGCTCAATCGCGGGCGCAAAATCTTCGCACAGGAGCATAACACGCCGTTGGAGGAGTACGACGGGGCGATTTGGCAAGATAACCTGCCGTTGTTGGAGCACCGAGAGATTGTGGGGCACGCGGTGCGCGCGGCGTACCTGTTCGCGGGGGCGACCGACCTCGCGGCGTACACCGACGACGACGCCCTGCGCGAACGCCTACTACAGATGCTGCTGCGCGTGTGGGACAATACCATCAACAAGCGTCGCTACATCACGGGTGGCATCGGCAACGAACCCAAGCATGAGGGCTTCACTGCCGACTACGAGTTGCCCAACCGTACGGCGTATCAGGAGACCTGCGCCTCGATTGCGCTTATCTTCTGGGCGCATCGGCTGGGGCAGCTACTGGGCGAGGCGCGTTTCTACGACGCGCTGGAGCGCGCGCTCTACAACGGCGCGCTGGCAGGAATCTCACTGGACGGCAAACGCTTCTTCTATGTGAACCCGTTGGAGAGCGACGGGACGCATCATCGCAAAGCGTGGTATGGCTGCGCCTGCTGCCCGCCCAACATCGCCCGATTGCTCGCCTCGCTGGGCGACTACATCTACGCTCAGAGCGACGATACGCTGTATGTGAATCTGTATATCGGTGGGCGCGTGCGCGTCGAACTCGGCGGTAAACCGCTCTTGCTGGAGGTGCGCACGGGCTACCCATGGGAGGAGCATGTGGCAGTTCGGGTTGCCGATGGTGCGCCCCAACGATTCCAACTGATGTTGCGCCTGCCAGAATGGTGCGACGCGCCTGAGCTGCGTGTGAACGGCGAGCCTGTCGCTGTTCGGCGCGAGGACGGCTACGCTGTTATTGAGCGGGAGTGGGCAGCAGGCGACACTGTCGAGCTGCGCCTACCGATGCCGCCCGTGCTGATGGAAGCGCATCCGCGCGTGGAAGCCGACCGCTGGCAAGTCGCCCTGCAACGCGGACCCGTCGTCTACTGTCTTGAGGAGATAGACCAGCCTGCGCCACTGACGCATCTCGCCGTTCGGCGCGACCAGCCGCTGCAGACGACTTGGGAGGCGGAGTGGCTTGGCGGTATCGTGGCGATTGAGGGTGTCGCCGAGCTGTTAGACACAGATTCGGCGTGGGGCGATGCGCTGTACCGCCCGCTGCGCGAGCGTTCGCTCAAGCCGTTCCGCGCCATCCCCTACTATGCGTGGGATCATCGGCGTCCGTGTCCGATGCGCGTGTGGGTGCAGGGGGTGTAGGCGCGCCCCCGGCAGGAATCGAACCTGCGCACCAGGCTCCGGAGGCCTGCGCTCTGTCCACTGAGCTACGGGGGCGGGAATTGTGCTTGAAACGCCCCCGAACGGCCTGCCGAAACCCCTGCGGGGCCTGCGCTCTCCACAAAGCGTTTCGCTTACCCATCATCTTACCTCCTTGCCTGCCCAAAGCGGGACAGGCTCCCTGAATGGGCTTCTCGCAGGATGGGGCTTGCAGGAGTTTCGCGAGGGGCGGTGAATACTCGCTCTCGCTACCGTAACCCTACCTGCGGTAGCCTTTGCCTGTCGTGGCGCTACACGGCAGGCATTTTTTAGTTTCGGCAGGCGTTCAGGCATTCCTGCTACTTTCGCGAAGTGGAAAGGGTGAAAAAGGGGCAATTTTCAGAGCTTGGGCATCAGCTCTACCTTGTAGCTGGAGCCGTCGTCTTCAGGCGGGGCTACAATCTCGATGGTGTAGCCGTCGTCATGGTCGGGCTCTGCTTTCGCGCCATAGACCTGCCTACACCTGCGCTCCAGCCACCACATCGAGGCTTTCACATCACCGCCGCGAATGGCTTCGAGAACGCAGGTTTCGGCTACGCTTGCCCCAAGCGCTTCCGATTGCTCTACCTGCTCGCGAAACCTCTCATCAGCCCGTAGCCTTGCGTAAAAGGCGCTGCGAGAAATCCCT
>JARJMV020000025.1 GCA_029335935.2 bacterium | reverse complement strand
ATTCTCGGCATAGTTGACCAGCCCGGAGCGGTTGACACCGCCGCGCACCACGACGAACTGCCGGGCGGAGCGGACGGGCACATTCACTTGGTCGCCCGGTTGCAACGGCACATCGCCTTGCAGAGTGTTTAGGTTCACCGTGATTGGTTCGGCTCGGTCGGCGCGTCGGATTTGGATGCGGGTGGTATCTGCTTCGGGCAGCGTGCCGCCCGCTTTGCCAAGCGCGGCGATGAGCGTGCCCGCCTCGCTATGCCCGAACGCGCCGGGCGAGCGCACCGCACCCAGCACCAACACATTCCTACCACCTGCTCGCAACGGCACGAAGATGCGGTCGCCCGCTTGCAACGGGGGGTTCGCGCTCGCGTCGCCGTCTTGCACGAACTTGAGGTGGTTAATCGTGAGTCGTTCGCCGCTGAACCGTTCGAGTCGCACTGCGCTGAGGTCGGCGACATCGGTCGGTTGGGCTTCGCGCAGGGCGTCGCTCAGTCGCCAGCCTTGCTGCAGTGTGAACTCGCCGCTGCGGCGCACCGCGCCCTGCACCGTGATGCGTGGCTCGGCGCGTTGGGCAATCTCCACCGTTACCTTCGGGTCGCGATAGAACCCGCCGTCGCGCAGGCGTTTTGCGATTTCAGCGGCGAGCTCGTCGGGGGTGCGTCCCGACGCCTGCACCAAGCCAATCAGAGGCATCCGAAACGCGCCCGTTGCGTCCACCACATACACACGCGAGAGCGATTCGTCGCCCTCCACCGTGATGCGCAGCGAATCGCCCGGCGCCACGCGCGGCGCGTCCTGCGCCCACGCACACCACAACGCTAACCACACTATCAGCAACCCAACCCAACGCCTCATAACTATAGGATACCCCCTCGCAAGGGGTACAATAAGCCGCGATGGTGGAAAAGGTCACGACACGCACGCTGCTGCAGATGAAGCGGCGTGGGCAGCGCATCGTCGCGCTCACGGCTTACGACTACCCCTCCGCACAGATGGCGGACGCCGCGGGCGTCGATGTCGTGCTGGTGGGCGACTCGGTCGGCAACACGGTGCTGGGCTATGAGACCACCCTCCCCGTGCAGATGGAGGAGATGCTACACCATTTAAAAGCGGTGCGTCGTGGCTTGAAACATGCGCTGCTGGTCGCCGATATGCCGTTTCTAAGCTACGGCGCGTCGGTGGACGATGCGGTCTACAACGCAGGTGCGCTAATACAGGCGGGCGCGGAAGCCGTGAAAGTGGAGGGCGCGAGCGCGCGCGTGCTGGAAACTATCCGCGCCCTAATCGGCATCGGTATCCCCGTGATGGCGCACCTGGGGCTGACCCCGCAATCGGTCCACCAGTTCGGAGGCTATCGGCTGCAGGGGCGCACCGCGTCGGAGCAGGAAGCGTTGGTGCAAGCCGCGCAGGCAGTCCAAGACGCAGGCGCGTTCAGCGTCGTGTTGGAGGTCATCCCCGCGAACCTCGCCCAGCAGATTACCCAGAGCCTACAAATCCCCACGATCGGCATCGGTGCAGGCGTCCACTGCGACGGCGAGATTCAGGTCTGGCACGATATTTTGGGGCTGAGCGCACACACCCTGCGCCACACGAAGCGTTTTGCCGACCTGCGCGAGACGATTACGCACGCGCTGCGCCAATACGCCGACGCCGTGCGCGCCAAACAGTTCCCCAGCGCAGAACAGAGCTTCGAAGTGGAGCCATGAACCTCAACGACTTAGAGCGCATCGGCGCGGTGCTGCACGGACACTTCCTGCTCACTTCGGGCAGACATAGCGACATCTACTTCGAGAAGTTCCGCCTGCTGGAGCAGCCTCAGCTGCTGACGCAGTGCGTGCAGGCGATGCTGGCGCAGCTGACGGGTATTGTCGGCCAAGTGGAGGCAGTGGTAGGACCGACTCTGGGCGGCGTGTTGGTGGCGTATGAGGCGGCACGGCAGTTGGGTGCGCGGGCGCTCTACGCCGAGCGTGAGGGCGACCGCCGCGCCTTCCGACGCAGCAGCACCCTGACCCCCCACACCCCCGTGCTGCTCGTGGACGATGTGCTTACCACGGGCGTCTCCATCCGCGAGGTGCTGGAGCTGTTGCAGCAGCATCGGGCGCAGGTGGTCGCGATTGGCGTGCTGATTGACCGTTCGGAAACGACGCCCGACTTCGGCGCGCCACTCGCCTGTGCGATGCGCTTGCCCGCCCACACCTACGCGCCTGAAGCGTGCCCCCTCTGCCAACAAGGCTTACCACTCACCAAGCGCGGCAGCCGATAAATTCCCCCCAATCGCCCCAAAACCCTCGAAACCCTTGCAATTTCTGCGGTACGCCTCAGGTATACTCTGCCAGCATCACAATCGGGGTGTGTGGTCTACCCGTCCGCACAACCCGGAAGGAGGTTAGTATGGACACGGGTAAGGTCAAATGGTTCAACGACCAGAAAGGCTACGGGTTCATCGTAGCGGATGACGGTCGTGAAGTCTTTGTGCATCACTCTGCCATCACCATGCAGGGGCACAGGACGCTGTACGAAGGGCAGTCCGTTGAATTCGAAGTCGTGCAAGGTCCCAAGGGTCTGCAGGCGCGCAACGTGGTCCCGAAGTAAAGCAGTCTTAAAGACGGAAACGACCACGCGGGGGCAATTTGCCCCCGCGTTTTTGTATAAGCGGCAGGAAAAAGGGGGTACATCAGGAACCTACCCCTTGCGCTTTTAGTCTTAAGTAGGGTATAATAGAGCAACTACCTTTGGGTAGGCTCTTATCTCTACTTCTTAGGAGGTTATACAGCTATGCACAGACGGAAGGGCTTTACGCTGATTGAGCTGCTGGTCGTGATAGCGATCATCGCCATCTTGGCGGCGATCCTGTTCCCCGTGTTTGC
>JARJMV020000249.1 GCA_029335935.2 bacterium | reverse complement strand
GTGGAGGGCGCCATCAAACTCGCGCGCACAGCGCCCGGGCGCGTCCAGATGATTAGCGCGGTCGGCAGCTATCACGGCAAGACGATGGGCAGCCTCGCGGCGAGCGGGCGCGAGGTGTAACGCAAGCCGTTCGACCCGCTGCTGCCAGGCTTCGTGAATGTGCCCTTCGGCGACGCCGACGCCGTCGCCGCACACTTCGACGATCAGACCGCTGGCGTGATTATCGAACCCATTCAGGGCGAGGGCGGCATCCGCATTCCGCCCGACGACTACCTGCCACGCCTGCGCGAACTGTGCGACCGCCACCACGCCATCCTGATTGCCGACGAGGTGCAAACAGGGCTGGGACGCACAGGCAAGCTGTGGGGAGTGGAGCATTCGGGCGTGCGCCCCAACATCATCACCCTCGCTAAGTCGCTGGGCGGCGGCGTGATGCCTATCGGCTCCTTCTCCGCCAACGCGACGCTGTGGGAAGACCTCTTCGGCGAGAACCCCCTGCTCCATACCAGTACCTTCGGCGGGAACGAACTCGCCTGCGCCGCAGGACTCGCTACGCTGGAAACCATCGAACAGGAGGGACTCGTGGCGCACGCACACCGCGTGGGCGAACGGCTCCTGCACGGACTGCGCCAAGTGCAAGCCGAGTATCCCGATTTCATTCAAGAGGTGCGCGGGCGCGGACTGATGATTGGCGTCGAGTTCCATGAGGCAGACTTCGGCGAACTGACGATTACAAACATGATTCAGCGCGGGGTCATCGCCGCCTACACGCTCAACAACCCGAAAGTGATACGCATGGAGCCGCCGCTGATACTCAGCGAGGCGGACGCCGAGTTCGCGCTGCAGGTGTTCGCCGAGTCGGTGGTCGCCGCGCGCGAGCTGGTGCAGCTGGTGCTGGCGTAGGCAGATTGCACGGACCGCATCGTCCGTGCAGCATGCCTACCGCCGTGTGCCGACGCGCTGCTGCAGATAGTCTTCCAGCAGCACCTTGCCGTTCTGCACGGTGTTCATCACCTTCGCCAGCGCGCCTTCGAGTTGTGTGAGGACTTCGTAGGCGTACTCGTCGGCGCCTTGGCGGATCTGGTGCGCTTTTTCACGCGCTGATTCGAGGATTTCGTGTGCTTGCGTCTGCGCGAGTTGGTACACCTCGGTCTGGCTGAGCATGCGCTGCTGCTCTTGGTGAGCGCGTTGCAGGATTTGCTCCGCTTCGGCGCGCGCCTGCTGCACGATGCGCTGCGCCTCCTCGTGCGCCTGCGCGAGGGTCAGTTGCGCCTCGGTCTGCGCTCCCCCGATTAGGCGGTCGCTCTCGCGTAGCACGCGCTCCGCCTTGTCAAAGTCGCTGGGCAGATTCGCCAGAATCTGCTGCACGCGGTTGTGACACTCGCCTTTGTCCAACCCGATGATGAACGGACCGTAGCATCGGGCGCGCTCGAACGCTTGATCCAGCTCTCTCAACCATTTCCGTATCGTCAAAACATCCGTATGCATCATAAGTGCCTCCCCAGTGCCATGGGGTTTCGACTACGGGTGGAAGTTTCCTGCCGTTTCGGGGGCGAATCGTTGTCGGAGCCGATGAGCGACATTAGGGGGCACGAAGGCGTCCACCGCGCCACCCAGCCGCGCCACCTCCTTCACCATCGAGGACGACAGGAAGGCGAACTGCTGATGGGTCATCAGGAAGCAGGTGTCGACTTCAGGGGCGAGTTGGCGGTTCATCGTCGCCATCTGGAACTCATACTCGAAGTCAGACACGGCGCGCAGTCCACGCACGATGGCACATGCACCCGCCTGCTGCGCGAACCGCACCAGTAGCCCTTCTAAGGTCGCCACGCGCACATTCGGCAGGTGCGTGCAGCATTCGCGCAACATCTCGGCGCGCTCTTCGAGGCTGAACAGCGGCTGTTTCTGCGAGTTGACCGCGATAGCGACGATGAGCTCGTCGAACAGTTGCGCCGCGCGTTGGATGATGTCCAAATGCCCCAGCGTCGGCGGATCAAAGCTACCCGGATAGACCGCCCTGCGCACCTGATTGTCCATCGGGGGGAAGTGTACCCTACTCGTCGGGTGGGGTAATACTCGATGATAATGTCAGGCTCCAAAGAGATGGGTGTAAACCTTCCGATACTTGAAGTATACTCACAGGAAAAAGCCATTTGCGGATGCACCCGAATAGTGCCTCAGCATTTCGGGAAATCGTCTGTGAAACCTCTGGCAGCAGCAGACAAGCGCTGTGGTACAATTAGCAACCTACCATGCCAAGTCGAATCTTTTCGGAGATGCCGATGCTGGATGGGCGCAAAGCCGCGATTTTGCGGGCGGTGGCGCGCGAGCATATTCGCACGGGCGAGCCTGTCGGTTCGCAGGCGATTGTGCAGCGCTACGCGCTCGGCGTCAAGCCCGCCACCGTGCGCCACGAGATGGCGGTGATGACCGAGCACGGCTACCTCACGCAGCCGCATACCAGCGCAGGCAGAGTGCCCACCACACAGGGCTATCGGTACTATGTGCAGCACCTCGTGGAGCGCGTGAGCGGACTGCGCATCGATCGGTATCTCAAACGCCTGCCCGAGCCAGGCGAGAGCCACACGGAGATTCTCCAAGCCACCTTGCAGCTGCTCGCGCGCGCATCGCACGCAGTCGCCTTCGCCGCCACCACCCGCGACGAGAGCATCCGCCTACTGCGCTGCGTAATCACCCCATGTGGCGCACGGCGCGTGCTGTCCGTCGTGATTTTGGAACACGGCGCGGTGGACAACCGACTGGTGGACTTAGCGCACGCTCCCTCGCAACGCGCCCTGAACCGTATCCAAGGACTCCTATCGTCGATAGTGGAGGGACAATCGGCGCGGCAGGTGCTGCAGCTGGACCCTGAGCAGTCGCCCCGCTTGGAGTCGCCTGCCGAGCGCGAGACGCTCCGCCTGCTGCTGCGCACGGTGCAACAGCAAGTGCAGGAAATCGCAGAGGGCGAGCTGCTGTTCGAGGGCACGGTGTACCTCCTGCGTCAGCCCGAGTTTCAGCGCGAGGTGAGCCAGTTGGAGGCTGTGTTGCGCGTGTTGGAAGAACGCAAACCGCTCTATCGCCTGCTGCAACGCACAGACGCGATGGAAGTGCAGATTACCATCGGCGAGGAGAACCCGATTGAGGCATTGCGCGGCTGCACGCTGATTTACACGCGCTACCACGCGGGCGAGCGCACTGCAGGCATGATAGGGCTAATGGGACCTGTTCGCATGGATTACGACCGCGCGCTGCCGACCGTGCAACGCGCAGCGCATGCGCTCAGCGAACTGCTCACACGCACACTTTACTCGTAGCACGGACTTTCCAGTCCGTGCCCTGCCGTATCGTCGGCGTCCACGCCGACAAAACACGCTTGGACAGGAATGTCCAAGCTACGCCGACAAAACACGCTTGGACAAGAATGTCCAAGCCACGCCGACCAAACACGCGTGGACAGGAATGTCCAAGCCACGCCGACACAACGCGCTTGGACCTGTATGTGCAAGCTACGCCGCCCAACCA
>JARJMV020000245.1 GCA_029335935.2 bacterium | reverse complement strand
CAGGAAAGTCCGTGCTACTGTGGCTTGGACATTCTTGTCCAAGCAAGGCTCGTCGGCGGGGACGCCGACGGTACGATAGCACGGACAGGAATGTCCGTGCTACTGTGGACATTTTTGTCCAAGCGTCATTCGTCGGTGGGGACGCCGACGGTACGACAGCAAAACGCTGCGTGATGCGACTGCAGGGTATACTTAGCGCGAGGTGAGAGGGCATGGATCGCGAATTCTTAGCGTTGGCGCAGGATAAGTTGCGCGATTTGCAGATGGAGGCGCGCGCGGAAGGCGTGCGACTGGGCGAACTGCGCAAAATCAATAAGGACTTCGCCAACGCCTACCGATTCCGCCGCATGACCGTGCAATATAAAGAGCCGTTCAAGCTGCGCTTGCAGTCGGAGGTACAAGGTCAGCAGATTATCTACATTCTGAACGGGGGTCAGAAGTTGGTGATTGCGCCGCGTCAGCGCGTGCGCGAGGATGTGTCTAACTCGCCAGGCAAGCGACAGACGCCGATGGATTTCGGTTTCTTCACACCTGCCGTCGCGAAACAGTTCGACGCTAAGTTCCTGCGTGAGGAGCGCGAGAACGGCGTGCTGCTGATGGTCTACGAACTCCAGTGGAACTATGGCGATGACGACGCGCGGCACATTGTGTGGATTGACCCTGAGAAACGCTATTCGGCGCGGCGCGTGTGGTACAGCCGCACGGGACGCTACCGCGCCCGCTTCGAATACAAAGAACCCGTCCAAGCCGCGCCCGGAATTTGGATTCCCAGCCGAGTGGAAGTATACAATGTCGACCAGCGGTTCGGCGGGCGCACGGTCAATAGCAACATTCGCGTCAATCAAGGTTTAGATGACGAACTCTTCCGCGTCTGACCCCTTCTCAGCAGTCGCCCCCTACTACGACCTGCTGATGCAGAGCATCCCCTACCTGTGGTGGATGCACTATGTGGAGACGCTGCTGGACTACTTCGACCGCCCCACGCAGAAAGTGCTGGATCTTTGCTGCGGCACAGGCAATCTCAGTGAGCTAATGGCGATGAGTGGCTACACGGTGGTGGGCGTCGACCGCTCCGCCGCGATGATTGAGCAGGCGCGCCGCAAAGCGCAGGAGAACCGCTCAAATGTGCGCTACTTTGTGCAAGACGCCGCTGAGCTTGAGTTGGGTGAGACTTTCGATCTGGTCGTGAGCCTGTTCGACAGCCTCAATAACATCACGGAGCCTGCCCGCTTTGCGGAGGCGATGCGCCGCGCCTATCATCACCTGAACTCCAACGGCGTGTTCATTTTTGACCTAAACACCGAGTATGCGTTCGTGCGCAAGTTTTTTGACCAGACGCAGTTGGACGAGCGTGCGCCGCTGCGCTACCGCTGGCGCAGCCAGTACGACCAGGCGACGCGCCTCTGCACCGTGCAGATGGAGTTCTGGGTGAATGAAGGCGAGACCGAGCGATACTTTACGGAGGTGCATACCCAACGCGCCTATTCGGAGCAGGAAGTGCGCGGCATGCTCTACGAGGCAGGCTTCGCCGAGGTGCATGTGTTCGACGCCTACACGCTGCACCCGCCCGAGCGGCGCAGCGACCGGGTGTTCTATGTGGCGTTGCGCTGAGAGCGTTCAGGCGCTCAAGCGTAGGTTATCTGCGAGATACCAGCCGCCCAGCAGCGCGAGAAACAGCAAGTTCCCGCCAAACAGCGTGGTATAGAGCCAATCGTAGGGGTACAGGAGCGCGAATCCGAGCGTGAGTGCGCCCCCGACACTGAACACCCGCGCCACCGAACGGCTCAAGCCGCCCTGCGTCAACGCGAGCAGAGTGTAGAGTAGCACCGCCAACGGAAAGCAGAGCGCACTTAGCCCTACCAACGCGCCCCCCGCAGAAATCTGACCGCTGCCCCGACGCCACGGGAAGGCGTCGGCAATCGGCGCAACCCAGCGACTGACCGCCATCAGGAACCCCGTGAGAAAGCCTGCCAGCCCCAAATACGCTCCCAGATGGAGGCTCCAGCCCATCCACAGCGGCGTTCCGGGCACAGTGTACGCAAGGCTCAGCAGGAACAGCACCGCGCCCCATCCCAGCGACTGCGCCGCGTAGAGCTTCCACTCGGGCGGCAGTTTCAACACGGGCAGATGCCGCAGCACCGGTGAGGGCGTCGAGGCGGGCTTCGACTGCGTGCGCTCAATCATTGCGTCCCACTTGCGCTGCAATTCGGGGTTGTGCGGGTCTAACTGAATCGCGTAAGTGTAAGCGTTCAGCGCGGCGTCGTAGTGTCCTTGAGTGCGGTACACATCGCCGATAATCTCGTGTCCTTTCGGGTGGCGGGGGGCGAGGCGCGTGGCTTGCTTCGCCCAGTAGAGTGCGTCCTGCATGCGCCCCTGCAGAAATGCCCGTTCGGCTTGAAGGATGAGTCGGCGTAGTTCGTCGGCGGGCGTGCTGCTCGGCGGCGTGCGCGACGGTTGCGGCTTCGGAGCGCGAGGCTGGCTATAGCGCGCGCTCGGCGGTTCACCCTGACGTAAACGCAACAGCGCGTCGTAGTGCTTGCGACGCTCCGGGTCAGAGAGCACCTGATACGCTTCCTGAATGCGCAGGAAGTGCTCCTGCGCCTGCGGCGACGGGTTCACATCGGGGTGATACTGACGCACAAGCTCGCGGTAGCGACGCCGAATCGCCTCCTGCGTCGCATGCATCGATAGCCCCAGAACCTCGTAATGGTTGCGCATACCTGCATCGTGGCTTGGACATTCCTGTCCAAGCAAGGCTCGTCGGCGGGGACGCCGACGGTGCGCCTGTGGCTTGGACATTCCTTGCCAAGCGTGTTTCGTCGGCGGGGACGCCGACGCTACGCTCGTGGCTTGGACATTCTTGTCCAAGCGTGTTTCGTCGGCGGGGACGCCGACGCTACGCGGTGTGGCTTTGACATTCCTGTCC
>JARJMV020000240.1 GCA_029335935.2 bacterium | reverse complement strand
TTCCAGAATGCTGCCTCGGAGGCTGCTCCGCCCGCTCCTGTGCCGCCTGCCAAGTATACATTACCGCCATTCTGGACATATTGAATCAAGTCGTTAATCACGATGTTCGTGTAATAGCCGCCCAGAAACACGGCGTCGTAGTTTTGCATAAGCGACAGGTTCAAAGTACCTGTGGTAGACACAGTCCATGAGTGTCCTGCGTTCGCCATCGTGTTTGCGAGCGATGTGCCCGTGAAACCGAAGTTGTTCGTGTACGCGAGGAAATTGCCTGAACCACCGCCCGTGAACCAGCTGGCGACATTGCGGGCAAATCGGTCGGCGTCTGGGGCGTTGGCATAGCCCGTATTTGATAGAGTCCATTCATCGTTATTCACAACGATCTTACCTTGAGCGAATGAAGCGGCGCAGAGAAGCGCCATCAAACCAAAGTTCAGTATCCGCATCGAATCTTCCTCCTTGCGCAGATGCGCACCAGCACAAGTAGCAACTTTTGTGCCACACAGCCTTTCCTCACTGCTTTTTCTTTACCAAACCTTAACAAACAGCCGTGTCATAATTGCCGTATGCGCAATCGACGAGTGATTCTGTTGCTCTGGCTTTGTGCGGTACTGAAGATTAGTTTATGGGCGCAGCCGCATCCGCTGCTCAGCTCGGGTCCGATGCTGGGCTACGCGGAGATGAACGAGACCGTGATTTGGGTGCAGACCACGCGCGACGCGATGGTGCAAATCCGTTACTGGCAGAAGGGCAATCCTGCCAGCAGTCGCCTTACCGAGCCGATTCACACCAGCAAATCGGGCGACCACATCGCGCTCTTTCGGTTGACGAATCTGCCGTTTGGAACGCGCTTCGAGTACGAGCTCTACCTCGACGGCGAGCGTGTGGCGCGCGACTACCCGCTGGAGTTCCAGACGCAGCCCCACTGGCGTTGGCGCACCGACCCGCCCGAATTCACCCTCGCGTTTGGCTCCTGCGCCTATTTCAACGACCCTGTGGTGGACCGCCCAACGGAGCCCTACGGCGGCGAGTACGAGATTTTCCAAGCGATTCATCGGCACCGCCCCGACCTGATGCTCTGGCTGGGCGATAATGTGTATTATGTGGAGCCCGACTGGCTCACCGAGTCGGGCATGCGCAACCGTTGGCGCAAAAGCCGTCAACAGCCCGAACTGCAGCCCCTGCTCGCCAGCACGCACCACTACGCCATCTGGGACGACCACGACTTCGGTCCCAACAACTCCGATAGCAGTTTCCGCCTCAAGGATGTCGCGCTGACGGTGCATGCGGACTACTTCCCGCAAATCCGCTACGGCTTACCCGACGCGCCCGGCTGCTTCTATCGGTTCGAGTGGGGCGATGTGGAGTTCTTCATGCTGGATAACCGCACCTACCGCTCGCCGAACACGCTCGCGCCCTCGCCCGAAAAGCGTATGCTGGGCAAAGCGCAGATGGAGTGGCTCAAGCACGCCCTCAAATCGTCGGACGCGGTCTTCAAAATCATCGCCTGCGGCGGACAGATGATTAACCCGATGGTCTATTTCGAGGGCTTTGGTCTGTTCAAAGACGAACAGCAGGAGCTGTACGATTTTATCAGGCGCGAACGGATTACGGGCGTGGTGTTTCTTTCGGGCGATCGCCACTTCGGCGAGCTACTCAAAGTGCAACTGGATGGCTGCTACCCGTTCTACGAGCTGACCGCCAGTCCGCTCACGGCGCGACCTGCGAATGGACACCCCGACGAGGTGAACAACACGGCGCGTCTGCCAGGCACTTGGGCGCGCGGGCTGCGCCACTTCGGACTGATCCGCGTGCAGGGCAAGCGCGGCGAACGCAAACTCATCCTCAGCCTGTGCGACAAGGACGGCAAACCCTTGTTCGAACACACCATCACCGAGCAGGAACTGCGCTGGAACCCTTAGATGGTCGTTCTTAACCCCCACTTAACAGGTCAAGATGTATAGTTTCATGGAGGTTCATGAAATGAGAGGCTTAACGACTTTTCTGGCGATTACTGGCTTGGCGTTTGCAGCGACAGCGCAAGTGCGCATTACGGAAGCGATGGTGAACCCACCTGGCTCGCCCGACGCAGGACGCGAGTTCATCGAAATCCAAAGCTGCCGACCGAACTTCTCCCTGCAGGGCTACTGGCTGATTGGCATCGACGGCGACGCGATTTATAACCCCGGCAACATTCACTGGGCGATCGACCTGAGCAGCTACAGCACGGGCGCGAACGGCTTGCTGTTGGTGCGCGACGGTTCCGCGACACTCCTTCCCGCCCCAGCCGACGAGACGACAGTGGCGGCTATCCAGTTTGCCTTTACGGAGGCAGGCATGGGCAATGACAGCTACACGGTGGCGCTGGTGCGCGGCTTCACAGGGCAGGTGGGGGACGATATCGACGCCGACGATGACGGCGTCATCGATAACCCCCTGTGGGAGGAGGCGGTGCATGCCTTCGGTTGGACAGACGGCGAGCCGACGGGGCGTCAATACGCGGAGCCGTTAAACGGCGTGAATGTGCCTGAGAGCTCGCGCGTGCGCAACGACGGTAGTATTTGGGAGCCAGATGGCATCATCTTCTTCCAGAACGGCTCGTGGATTGCCGCGGACATCGGGCGTGCGTCAGGCGCAGGCGATTTCGGACCGTTCCAGACGAGCAACACGAACCGCGTTGTTTCGGGCACCCTGCCCAGCCAGTTCAACCGCGAGGTGACGCCGGGCAACCTGAATCCTGGCGATAAGCCTGCGGTGGAGGGCGATGTAAACTGCGACCGCTGCGTAGACGACGCCGACCTACTGCAGGTGCTGTTCAACTTCGGCGGGAGCGACAACGCCACCGATGTGAACGGCGACGGCATCGTCGACGATGCGGACTTACTGATTGTGCTGTTCAGCTTCGGTAGTGGCTGTTAACTCCTTCACTGGAGGGGCGGGGTGAGCGACCGCCCCTCCCAATAATTGGTCATCATTAGGCGGTTTCAAGGGGTAAAGAGATTCCCTCGTCCCTAAGTAGGGGAACCTTGGAGAGAGGAGGTATACTTTCCCCACACGCGATGGAGCGAGATTTGGGTTTCGAGACGCTACTACAACACTGGGGCGAGGAAGAGCCGTTTCCGTATGGCTCTGTGACGCCACCGATTGTGCAGACCTCACTGTTCACGGCTGGGAGCCTGCGCGAGCGCAACGAGTCGGGCGGCTACAACGAGGAGGGCTACAGCTATACGCGGGTGAGCAACCCCACCGTGCGCCTTGCGGAGCGCAAGATAGCCGCGCTGGAGGGCACAGAAGATGCGCTCTGCTTCGGGTCGGGTATGGCGGCGATAGCCTCTGCGATATTGACCTTTGCTGCGGGCGGCGCGCATGTCCTCTGCGTCGAGACAGTCTACACACCTACACGCACGATGCTGTAGCTGTGTCTGCCGCGCTACGGCGTGCAGGCGACATTCGTCTAAGGCGAATGACTCGAGGCATTCGAGGACGCGATTCAGCCCCATACGCGGATACTCTACCTGGAAAGCCCCTCGAGCATCTTTTTTCGGTTGCAAGACCTGCGCACGGTGAGTGCGCTGGCGCGAGCGCACGACATTATC
>JARJMV020000200.1 GCA_029335935.2 bacterium | reverse complement strand
AACGAAATACTGCGCTATGTAGGCGCGCTGCTCAATCGCTAATCAACTCGGTGCGACAACACGCTTGTCGTCGCCCCCTGAGATGTGGCTTGGACATTCCTTTCCAAGCCTCTTTCTCGTCGGCGGGGACGCCGACTCTACGAGGTGGGGATGCGTATCGTAGCGTCAGCGTCTCGCTGACGATAAAAAACGCCGACGCTACGGGGGGGGTGTTCGTCGCCGGGGACGCCGACGCTACGATGCTCCCCGACACGCGCTGCGTGAACTCACTCGCGCCCGGCTTCCACTTCCTGCAAGCGTTTGGCCAGCACGATGCGTGTAATCGCCGCCACCGTGTCGCCCTCGGCAAGGTCAATCAGCTTCACGCCCTGCGCGATGCGCCCCGTGATGCGCAAATCCGCCACGCGCAACCGAATGCCCTTCGCGTTCGCTGTCACCAATATCACCTTGTCGTCCTTTTCCACCACCTCGGCGGCGACCACACTGCCCGTCTTGCGCGTGACATTCATCGTGAAGATGCCTTTGCCCCCACGCGACTGCACGCGATACTCCTTGAGCGGCGTGCATTTGCCGAAGCCATTCTCGGAGACGACCAGCAGCAGCGCGTCGGGCTGCACGCGGCACGCCGAGACCAGTGCATCATCCTTGCCCTGCGTGATTGCCTTCACGCCGCCCGCCGTTCGGCTACGGACAGGCACATCGGTCTCAGGGAAGCGGATTGCCAACCCCGCCTTGGTGACCAGCAGCACATCGTCCTTGCCTGAGGTGTGCAGCACCCAGCCAAGCGCGTCGCCCGGCTCCAAATCAAAAGCGTTCAAGCCGTTGCTGCGCAGGTTGGCGAACTCGCTAAGCGCGGTGCGCTTGATTTCGCCCTTGCGTGTAATCATCGTGAGGTAGCCTGGCGCGTCGAAATCGCGCACGGAGACCGTCGCCGTCACCTTCTCGTCAGATTGGATATTGATGTAGTTGATGACCGCCGCGCCGCGCGCCTGACGCGAGGTTTCGGGGATCTCGTATGCCTTAAGGCGGTACACGCGCCCCCGATCGGTGAAAAAGAGGATATAGTGGTGTGTGCTGACTTGGAACAGATGTTCCACCTCGTCTTCCTCACGGGCGGTGGTGGCAATCACCCCCTTGCCGCCGCGCCGCTGCGAGCGGTAGGCGTCCATCGAGACGCGCTTGATGTAGCCATCGCGCGTAATCAGCACGAGCGTCTCCTCTTCGGGGATAAGCTCCTCTTCCGAGATGTCTTCGGCTTCGCGGGCGATGATGCGCGTGCGCCGCGCGTCGCCAAACTTCTCTTTGAGCGTGCGCAGGTCGTCCTTGATAATCGCCTGCACCTGCTTCGGGTCTTCAAGGATATGTTCCAGCCTCGTGATTTCGCGTAGCAGTCCGCGATACTCTTCGGCGATTTTCTCTTGCTCTAATCGCGCGAGTTGGCGCAGTTGGGTGTTGAGGATGGCGTCCGCCTGCAGCACGGTCAGTCCGAAGCGCTGAATCATCGTGCGCCGCGCGACTTCGGCGGTCTCCGACTGGCGGATGATGCGAATAATCTCGTCGAGGAAGTTCAGCGCAATTTGCAGCCCCTCCAAGATGTGGGCGCGCGACTTAGCGCGGTAGAGTTCGTAGCGGGTGCGCCGCTCAATCACGATGCGCCGATGCTCAAGGTAGTGATCCAGCAGGTCGAGCAGGCTCATCACACGGGGCACATTGTCCACCAGCGCGAGCAGGATGACGCCGAAGGTGGTACGCATCTGCGTGTGCTTGAGCAGGCTGTTGAGCATGCGATTCGGGTTCACATCGCGGCGCAGTTCGATCACCACGCGCATGCCCGTGCGGTCGGAGTAGTCGGCGAGGTCGGTGATGCCGTCCAGCTTGCCCGCTTTCACCAGCCCAGCGATCTGCTCAATCAGGCGGGCTTTGCTCACCTGGTAGGGCAGCTCGGTGATTACAATCGCGCTCTTGCCCCCGTCCAGCGGTTCAATCTGCGTCTTGGCCTGCATCACGATACTGCCGCGCCCCGTTTCATAGGCTTGGCGGATCCCTTTCGTGCCCAAGATGAGACCGCCCGTGGGGAAATCGGGACCCGGCAGCAGCTTCAGGATGGGTTCGAGGGTGCAGTTGGGATGTTCGAGGCGGTAGATGAGCGCGTCCACCACTTCGCTGAGGTTGTGGGGCGGGATGTTGGTCGCCATACCGACGGCGATGCCGCTGCCGCCGTTGCACAGCAGGTTGGGGAACCGCGCGGGCAGCACGGTCGGCTCCTCCGCGCTCTGCAGATAGTTGGGCATCCAGTCGACGGTCTCCTTGTCGATGTCGGCGAGCATCTCCATCGCGATGGGGGTGAGGCGCACTTCGGTATTGTGGTTGATGAAGCCGTTCGCCACAAATGAGTGGCACGCGCTCTCCACGCGAATGGAGTAGACACACTGCATGCCCGCGTCCTCGATGGCGACCACGGGGTCAAAGAAGTAGCGGTTCTCAGCGAGGGCGAGGACAAACTCGGCGTCTTCAGGGGAGAGAGCCTCCAGCAGTTGAGGGAGCGCGTGTTGGAGGCGCGCCACCCGGTCGAAGTTATGCTTGCCGAGCCACTCCCGATGGCGTTTCGCGACGCGCCGCACATACGCGCTCAGATAAGGCACAGAGTCGGTTTTAGACAACGCACATCCCGAAGCGTCGGCGAGTATCGACTCCAGCGCTTTGCGCTTGGCTTCGGAGAGGAAGCCGATGTGCGCGTGATAGCGCTGGAGATTCTCGTAGCCTGCGATGCACAACCGATAGGTCGCGTTGTGCTTCTCTTTGCGCAGGGCTCCGACGATGCCGAACGGCAAAAGCATCACCTGCACCTGTTTGAGCAGCTGCTCGCTTGCGGAGACGAGACTGACGCGCATCAGGCTCTTGCCCGAGCGCTCCACGGCGCCGTCGCCTTCAAAGAGGGCGCGCAGGAACGCCGCCTGCACAGAGCGTGGCGAGCGCAGGATCGCTGGGGGCACAACGCGCTCTTTGGAACGCCCCTGCAGCCCCAGCGCGTTCAAAAAGCGCACGACATACAGGCTCACGACCTGCATCTGCCAGAATGGACGCTTACCGAATCCCACAGGCGGGCGGAGCCAAGTGTGGAGCCTGCAGTCGGGGAAGCAGACGCCCCAGAGCCGTTGAAAGGTCTCTGCGAACTCGCCCGATGTGCAGGTGAACTCGATGCGCGTGTTACTAAGCGTGCCTTCGGCAACCAGCGCGCCCATCAGTGTCGCGAGGTTCTCATCTAAGCGAGTGGGCAGCGTATGCACGCGCGTCGTGGAGCCTTCAGGCAGGCAGGGAGCATACGGCGTCAGGTCTACCAACTCGCGCGTGGTCTCCGACTTGCCCCTGCCCCTGTCGATGACAAGGTAGTCGCCGATTTGCAAGTTCTCCAGTGTCTTCCATGCGAGGCGAGGCTTGCCCTCGCTGTCGGCAAGGCACACCAGCACAGGGTGGTTCGGCGTGCCTGTGAGTTCGTAGCCGTAGCGGGTGCGGACGCGCCGTGTCGGATGCTCGCCGCAGTCGAACCAGCGCGTGGCGCGTTGCATCCGTCCGCCTGCTGCACGCACCTGTAAATCGATGGTCTCTTGCACTGCCAGCTCGCCAATCGGAATTAGCCCCTGCTCGGTGCGCACGAGAGCATCGCCCGTGAGACAATAACGCATCGCGGCTGGAGGGTCGCCGTCCACGCTCCCAAAGTTGCCCTGTCCGTCCACCAGCGGGTAGCGCATGTTGAAATCCTGCGCCATACGCACCAGCGTCGGGTAGACCACCTCCTGCCCGTGCGGGTGGTAGTTCGCGGTGGTCTCGCCGCACACTTTGGCGGACTTGGTGTGCTGCGAGTCGGGGGTCAAGCCGAGTTCGCGCATCACATAGAGAATGCGTCGCTGCACGGGCTTGAGACCGTCGCGCACATCGGGCAGCGCACGGGCGATAATCACGCTCATCGCATAATCGAGGTAGGAGCGCTTCATCTCCTCCTCGACGGGAACCTGCAACACCTCGCGACCGATTGAGCTGCTCATACAAGGGAGAGTATACCCCCTTCCTTCACATCGCCAGCAAGAGTTGCGCTAAGAGCGTTTGCCCAAAGCGGGTTTCGTTTCGCGCCTGCGCCTCTCTGTGCGACGCCTTCTCTGGAGAAGCACCCACAAAAGCGACTGCAGAAACAACGATTGCTCTGTCAATCGAATCGGTTGAGCTGACAAATCGGTTGCAATTTCTGTGTAGAGTCTAAACACGCCCATACGGTTTGCCTTCCTCGAATAGGCTAAACTGTCCCACACTGCGAGATGAGTCGGTATCTGCTCCCCCCCAAATTGCATCAAGGTTCGGTGTGAAGCGATAGTAGTGCTTCAGGGGCGCGACGGAATCTGTCTCGCGATGCGCTTCCAAACGCCATCGCAGACATGCGACATTGCGGGGGTCAAGTTCTATGGAGACGGAATGGCGGTGCAGCTGCTCTGCTGCGACCGCCGTTGTGCCTGTGCCTGCAAAGGGATCCAGTATCCAGTCCCCTAACTGAGTGGAGCTCAAGATGATTCGCGTCAA
Organism: bacterium; assembly: GCA_029335935.2. GTDB lineage: Bacteria > Armatimonadota > Fimbriimonadia > Fimbriimonadales > GBS-DC > GBS-DC. The sequence continues at coordinate 3,146 of JARJMV020000200.1, read as the reverse complement.
GAGCGCGATTGGGGACTGTTGCTTGTGAAACCGCTTGCCCCGCCCATCGCGAAGTGCCTCCTCCCCTGCGAAATAGCCTGAAGTCAACTCTCTTATATCGTCCCAGATATCGGTAACAAACACCCCATCTTCGCGCGGCTGCTTATACTCAGGACGCAGTGGGGCGTCGATGCGGAGGCGATGAAACACGCGCGGCTTGCGCCCCTTCGTGGCGAACGCGATAATCTGATACTGCTTGCCAAAGCGCCAGCCGTTGGGTACAGCGGAAGTGCGTTTCATCCAGATAATCAGATTCTGGAGCGTCCAGCCTGTTTCGCGTAGCGTGCGCAACACCCATTCCGCATTCTTCTCGCAGTGCATCAAATACACGGCGCTGCCCTCGACGCTCATCTGATACACAGCACGACAAACATCCGCCAGCCATGCCCAGTATTGCTCATCAGGAAGGTCATCTTCAAAGTAGGCGTACTCTTTGCCTTGATTGAACGGTGGATCCAAGAAAGTCAGCGCGAACTGATAGCCCCGCGCCTCCAAAGTTGCCATGTGTTGCAGACAATCGCCTTCCAAAACAATCGCTGCCATCGCTAAGATTCTACTCGACAACTGTAAAGTCCCTGAGAAGAATTGCAGGGTGTTCCTTTTTTAAGGAGCCTGAACTCAGAAAATAGACCTTTGTTCACCTTCCACCCTATCAAATCAGAGACCTAATCAGGGGGCTACCCCTCACGGCGCATTACCAACAAGAATTCAGAGGGCATGCCCTCTGGGTTCTTGTTGCGCCGCCCGCGAAAGAGTTGACGATTCTTGATAGCGTCCTCATATACTCCGTACATCTGGAACCCAAGCGTCTCAAAATGCTCCGCAATGATTCGCCAAGTGGGTATCTCTATTCCGTCTATCTTTGGATTGCCCACAAAGACGCACATGGAGCCGCCCGCTTTGAGCTTGGTGGCAGCGTTCTGCAGCGCGCGGGTGGTGTAGTAGAAGTAGGCATTCATGAGATCCTTGAGGTCGGGACGCTCAACCTGCTCATAGATTTGGCTGTAAGTGGGCGAGTGGAACTGTTGGGGCGCCTTGCGGTAGGGGATCTCCAGCTGAGCGATCCGCTTCACAGTCTCTTCCGAGTACCCAAGCCAGAATAAGTCCAGCTTGAAGGTGCGAATATACTCTTGGGCCTGCATGTAGGGCGGCGAAGTAACGAGCAGACCGACTTCAGGGAGATCGGTCAAGTCCACCGATGCGGAGTCTACGCCTGCTATCGCTATGGCGCGGCAGGAGTGGCGGTGGGTGAGATGCGCCAAACTGCGCACACGATGCAACACATCGACGGCGCGTTCCCAAATAAACTCATTCAAAGTGGCTTGCCAATCCGTCTGAAGAAGCTGTTCGATATCTCTTAGCTTCATGCGCGACCGAAAGAGTTTGGGAGCTTTGTGTTCCGCCCACGAGAAGCGACGGCTCGCGCGAAGCAGGCTGCACGCGATCATCTGCGCGTAGACATCCGAAGAATTTTTGTGAAACCAGCCCCAGTAGCGCTTCAAAACAGCGAGTATCTCTGGTGGATACCAATACTCGAGGTTAGACCACGCAGGTTCGAACTCGTCGCTTGAACCCAGCATCGCTTGGATGCGTTTGAATAGCGTGGCTTGATCCACATCGACCTGCCGGAAGTTGATTTTCAACTCGGCAATGTGCTTCAGGAGCGGATTGATGTCGATGAGGATGGCGTTGCGCCGCGCCAGCACCGCTTCCAATCCTACAGTTCCAGAGCCAGCAAACGGGTCGATCACCCATTCACCTTCAGAACAGAAATGGCGCACGCAGTAGTACGGCACATGGGGAATGAACTTGGCGGGATAGTAGAAAATCCCGTGTGTGAGATAGCTCGTATCTTGGATTTCCGACACAATCTCTCTAAAGCTTACAGGGACTGCCTGACACTCATCCGAACCGCTTGGGGAGGGGGACAAGGATTGGGGCACGTCGAATAGCCTCGCCTGATACGCCCAGCTGCTCCGCTCGCGTACCATAGAGGCAATTTCATCCGAGAAATCGGGCAGCCGATCTATGCCAATTCGCTCCATCAGAATCCTCCGTGTATGTTGAGATAGTCGTCTTCTTCGTGTCGTTGTAGATAGCATACAGGTAAAGCATGTCTCGGATATACAGAAATATGTCTCGCGGGGTTGTGAACGGATGGACTGGTTTATTCCAGATTGCTACGATGTCCTTTGCCAACTGTTCGATATCTCTGTGAATGGTTTCTATCGTTTCTGGGTTGTGGGTAAGTCGCGCGCAAATCTCACTCCTGTTTTCCAGCAGGCTGACCAGCTCCACGATATTGCTTTTCCCTGTCAGACTCTTGTTGTGTATTTCTATGGTTGCTATAGCATAAGCGATCCAAAAGTCATCCCAGCAAATAAAATCGCGTGTCAAATCTTCCAGATTCGGCGCAGAGGCGAGGCTATTCGCATTAACCCAATCGTCGATTGCCTGCTGGATATCTTCGAGACCATACCGCAGCTGCAGATAAATCCGCTCCATAAGTTGATACCTTTTGCCCTCACCGAGCGTTTCAGAGGCAACCAGTCGTTCTCTCTGTCCCCCTTCCTTCCGTGCTATTTCCAGAGCATCCAACACTTTGTTAATTGTTGTCTTTTTTTGAGTTATGCTTTGCTTATCCCAAACGCCGACTAGGTACAGTGTGTCAAACTGCGGGACGCCGAAATTGCTCAGCTTTTTTAAGAAATCTACGAGAGAACCCTTAGCGGTTGCTCCGCCCGTGTCATCACGAGAGCGAATTTGTATCGCAATTACCCGCTTACAACTCCCCGCATCAACAACTGCAAAGGCGTCTATGTCCCCAAGAGTTCCTTGGATATGCTGATTGGGGTACAGCTGCTGAAACATGTCCTTGATTGTCGCTATCTGGAACGGCTCTGTTTTCAGTTGTTGAAAAAATTTCCTTAGCCTACTATCCTGAGGTAGTGCGATAGTATCTATCCTCGCGCGTTTTACGAGAGCATAGCGCATCAGATGTTCGAGAACCTTGCCTTGCCGAGCGCGGTAAGAGCTGTGGAACCACTGCTGAAACAGAAACATCGTCTTGTAATAGTCCGCAAGTGGATGAGAAGAGCCTAAGCTCT
>JARJMV020000192.1 GCA_029335935.2 bacterium | reverse complement strand
TCGTCGCACACCCAGCACTCGACGGCGCGGTCCCGCTGCAGCGTCAGACTCTCCAACAGGCGCGGCAGATTCTCACGCTCGTTGCGCGCAGGAATGAGAATCGAAAGCGACACTTGCGCCGCCGAACAGCAATCTGTCAGTCGGCGCCGCCGCCAATAGAGCCAATTGTACGCCAAAATACCCAGCTGCACGCTTAGCGTGGCAAAGATAAACGCCCACACCCACAAGGATACCTGCGCGCTAGATCAGGGGCGTCTTGCCAGGAATCGCCACTTCATCCACAGGCATCGGTCCGAACTCCAGCTGCTCGGCGCGCTCCAGCAGGTTCAGCTTCGACTGGTTGAGCGCGAACTCCCAAGTGACGACTTTGCCTGTGTAAGCGGACATGCGCCCCATAATCGCAGCGAGCGTGCTCTCAGTAACGGCGCGGGTCTCATTAATCGGTTGGTCGTTGCGGATCGCGTTCACCAAGTCCTCTTGCTCTTTTCTGTAGCCGCTGCGCTTGACGCCGTCGTAGCGCCAAGTTTCGCCCCGCGCCGTGATGACGCCGACTGGCTCGGCGACGCCTTCCGAGCCGTACACACGCTCGCCAATCTGAATGGCGCAGTTATCGACTTGGCGGCACATGCTCAGCACTTTGACGCCGTCGGGATACTCGAACTCGACGGCGAAGTGATCGTAGATGTGTCCGAAGTGGGGTTCCGTGCGGGTTTGACGCCCGCCCATGCCCATCGCGCGGATGGGATGCGCCCCCAACACCCAGTTCATCACATCGATGTTATGGATATGTTGCTCCACGATATGGTCGCCTGAGAGCCAGGTAAAGTAGAGCCAGTTGCGCAGTTGCCACTCGGTGTCGCTCCATTCGGGTTTGCGCTCCACATGCCACAGTCCACCTTGGTTCCAGTAGCATGCGCCGCCGACAACTTTGCCTATGGCGCCTGCTTGAATGCGTTGAATGGTCTCGAGGTAGTTCGGTTCGTGGCGGCGTTGCGTGCCTGCCACGACGCTGAGCCGTTTTTGGCTTGCCAGCTCGTCCATCTCGAACATCACGCGCGCGCCTGCAGGGCACACGGCGACGGGTTTCTCCATAAACACATGCGTGCCTGCCTGAACGGCCTCGCGAAAGTGGATGGGTCGGAACGCGGGCGGCGTGCAGAGCAGCACGATGTCCACGCCGCTGCGGATGACGCCCTTGTAGGCGTCCAGCCCAACGAACTTACGATTGCCGAGGTTCAGGCGCTCTTTCTGCGCCTCCTGCAGCGCTTGGAGCGAGGCGTTGAGCCGATCTTCGAAGGCGTCGCCCATCGCATAGAGTTCCACGCTGGGGTGCGCCGCGAGGATATCCAAAGCGGCGCCCGTGCCGCGCCCACCACAGCCGATTAGCCCCACGCGCAACTTGTCCGAACCGTGCGCATGCGCAAACAGCTCCACAGGTAGCGTCGCCAACGCCGCCGCGCCAACCGACGCCTTCAAAAACTCTCGCCGTGTAATGCCATGCTGCGTCATCGTTTCACCTGCGCTGTAATTCTGCTATGCGTGGCGTATTCCTGCTGCATCCCCCTGCAGAGGATAGAACTGACTTTGCCCGATGATGTGCGTACCTAAACAACCAAGAACGCCTCAAAGCGCTGGTGGAGAAGGCCGCCCTCGAGCTGAGCCAACGCATCGACTGGTCTCGCCCGGTCACCTTACTTAGACAAGGAGTTGGCGAAGATTGCCCCTGAGAGCGCGACAGGCGTATCGTTTGAGTTCCCGACCGTGAAAGCGTTTGCAAGCGATTGCACTCGACGCCACTTCGTAGGTATACTGCACGGTATGGCGCGACCGCTGGGCTACTGGATGCTGGTACTGCATACACACATTCCGTATGTGCTCTCGCACGGCAAGTCGCCGCACGGCACGGACTGGCTCGCCGAGAGCCTCGTGGAGTGCTACCTGCCGCTGTTCGAGCTGACTGAACGCCTCCAGCGACGCGGTATCCCCGCACGCTACACCATCAGCTTCACCCCGATTCTCCAAGAGCAGTTAGCCGACTCGGAGTTTCACAGCGAGGCGCATGGCTATCTCGAGGCGAAACGCGCCGCCGCACACGACGACACGCGCCACTTCCTGCAGCGTGGTGAACGCTGGATGGCGGGGCTGGCCTATCTGTGGCGTGAGTATTTTGAGCATCAGCAAGCCCTCTATGAGCAGTTGAACGCCGACCTGCTGGGCGCGTTCCGACGCTTTCAGGACGCTGGACTGATTGAGGTCGCGACCAGCGCAGCGACGCACGGCTACCTGCCGTTGATTGGGCGCGACGAGTGCGTGCGCGCGCAGGTGCAGCTCGGGACACGAACCTACCAGAAGCATTTTGGGCGCGCGCCGCGCGGCTTCTGGCTACCTGAATGCGCCTATCGACCCAGCTATCGATGGCTCCCCCCCGTCGCGCAAGAGATACTGCCCGCCGCCGAACGCGCAGGCGTCGAGCAGTTCCTTTGTGAAGCGGGCGTCGGCTATTTCTTCGTGGATACACACATGCTACGCGGTGGGACGCCTCTGGGCACCTACTGGGAGCGGTTCCCCGCGCTGCGCCAACTCTACGAGCAGTTCGCCGCACAGTATCGGTTCGAGCCGACAGAACGCACCCCTTACCGCGCCTATCGCGTGCCTGCGCACACGCCGCTTGCGGTGTTCGCGCGCGACCCCGCCACCACCGTGCAGGTGTGGAGCGGCGACTTGGGCTATCCAGGCGACGCCCGCTACTTGGAGTTCCACAAGATGCACTATCCAGGACGGCTCCGCTACTGGCGCGTGAGCGAGAACAAAGCTGATCTGGGCGCGAAACAGCCCTACGCGCCCTACGCCGCCTTCGAAGCCGTGCAGGCACACGCCAATCACTTCGTGAATTTACTCAAGCAAACCCTCTGGGCGCACTATCAAGCTACAGGCACGCCCGGCGTGATGGTCTCGATGTACGACACCGAGCTGTTCGGGCA
>JARJMV020000181.1 GCA_029335935.2 bacterium | reverse complement strand
ACCGAGCGCGACCTCCTCGCGCGCGGCGGCGCGATTGCCTACACCGCGCTGCGCGTCGCCGAGGATATGTACACCCTCAACGACTACCGTATCCGCACACTCGCCAAACACCGCATCGTGAACCCGGGCGTGGACGAGCTGCACGCTCTTGCCAAAGCCTCGCTGGAGAAGGCACAGCAGGCACTCAGAGCGCGAGATTACGCCGCGCTCGATGTCTACGCGCGGATGTCGTGGGGCTACTCGGCGCGGGCGTACCCCGATGTGAAAGCCACCGCCAACGATGTGGTCAACGGCGTCATCTTCTATCTCGCGCTGCTGATGCCCTTCGCCTACTTTATGGAGCGCATCCTGTTCGGCGCACCGAACCTCAAGAGCCAGCTGGTCTATGCCTCCCTGATTTTCGTGGCGGTGTTCCTGCTGTTCCGCTACATCCACCCCGCGTTCGACATCACGGGCAACCCTGTGATTGTGTTCATCGCCTTCACGATGGGCGCGCTTTCCGTTATCGTGGGCGTGTTCATCACGGGGAAGTTCGAGGAGCAGCTCAAGCGTATCCAGAAGCAAGTGATTGGTGCGCACACGGCGGATGTTGGGCGGATGAGCGTCGCGGCGGCGGCGTTCAATCTCGGCGTGTCGAACATGCGCCGACGCCCCCTGCGCACCTTCCTCACCAGCCTCTCGCTCGTGCTGGTGACCTTCATCGTGCTGTCGTTCACCTCCATCGTGAATGTGCTGCGCTTCAACGAAGCGCCCGCGCCCGGAACCCCGCGCTATAACGGCATTATGATGCGCACGGTGGATTGGCAGCCTTTACGCGAGTCGGCGTATCGGCTGATGTACGACGAGTTCGGTCGCAACCGTGCGGTGGCTCCGCGCGCGTGGTTCTTCGGCACGCAGATCGGCGAGCAGGCGTTCATCACGCTCCAACGCGCCGACCGCCGCTTCAGCGCACGCGCCATCATCGGCATGACCCCCGCCGAAGCGAAGGTGACGCGCCCGCAAGAAGCGCTGATTGCGGGCAGGTGGCTCCAACCTGACGAGCGCGAGGCGATTATCCTGCCACGCAACGCCGCCGACGCGCTGGGCATCCGCCCTGACGAGGTGGGACGCGCCCGCGTGCAGTTCGCCGGCGTCGACTACACCGTCGTCGGCATCTGGGACAACGCCCAGTTCAAGCAAATCACCGACTTGGACACCGAGCCGCTGACCCCTGTCGACTTCATCCTGATGCAGCGCTTGCAATCGCAGGGACGACAAGGCGGACAGGGCGGCTTCCGCGAATATGTCCACCTCGAACCCGATAGCGTCGTGATTATGCCCTACGAGACGGTCATCAATCTCGGCGGCAACATCTACTCGCTCGCGCTGGAGTTCGCCTCGCGCGAGGAAGCCTATCGGATTCTCAAAGGCGAGCTGATGCCGCGCTTGGGGCTGAACCTTTACGCAGGGCTGGGCGACCGCACCGTGCGCTACAGCACGATTCAAGCGACCAGCGGGCAGGGGTTGGAGTATGTGATTTTGCCCATCGTCATCGCCGCGCTGATTGTGCTGAACACGATGCTCGGCTCGGTGTACGAGCGCGTGCGCGAGATTGGCATCTTCAGCGCGATTGGGCTTGCGCCTAACCATGTGGCGATGCTCTTCTTCGCCGAATCGCTGGTCTATGCCGTGCTGGGTTCGGTGGCGGGCTACTTCGTGGCGCAGCTCGTGGCGAAGATAATCGTCATCACGGGCTGGCTGCCGCAACTCTATCTGAACTTCTCCTCGATGTCGGCGGTCTTCTCGACGGTTGTGGTGGTGGCGGTCGTGCTGCTCTCCACGATTTACCCGGCGCGCAAGGCGTCGGAGGTGGCGACCCCTGCCGAGGAGCGCACTTGGCGTCTGCCTGAGCCAGAGGGCGACACTTGGCATATCCCGTTACCCTTCTCGGTGACCAGCGTGCAAGCGCGCGGGCTGTCGGGCTTCATCGCCGAGTGGTTCCGCGCCTACGAGGAGCATTCCGTCGGCGAGTTCATCACGCAAGATGTGCGCACCGCGACCTACACCGCGACTCACGGCATCGCCTATCGAATCGAGTGCGACGCATGGATCGCCCCGTTCGATTTGGGCGTGAGCCAGCAGGTGCGCATCGACATCCTGCCGACCGACTACGAGGGCGTGTACGACATTCAGCTGGAGCTCACGCGCCTGAGCGGCGACATCGCAAACTGGAAGCGCGTGAACCGACGCTTCCTGAACATCCTGCGCAAACAGTTCCTCATCTGGCGCACCCTCCCCCAAGAACAACGCGAACGCTACCTCCAAGAGGAGCCTGTGGGGGTGTAGGCAGTGGAACAAAAACCGAGTATCGAGGACATGAAGCCAGAGCAGATAGAGCAAATTTATCAGCTCGTGTCTGACTATCACTCCAAGTATCTCGCGGAGAAAGGCGTGCAGATGCCGAACCTAAAGACGCGTGATGAACGGTTTACTCTGGACGCGCTTGTCGTGGTATATTTGGCGAAAGGGTATCCAAAAACTCGTTGGGTCTCGAAGTCCGAGCTTACTCAGTTTGTTCGAAAGTTCTACCCCGATACGAATGATGTGCAATCCGCGAGACACTTAGGTATGCAGAAAGGTTTTTACATCGTGTCATCGCGACGAGGCAACTATCTTCCCAAAGATAAACCCGTCCCTGATCGCAGTTCCTACCTTCTGGTAAGTTTGACGGAGCCGCATCCCGCCTTCGTAAGAGAAAGCGTTCATCAGATAATGTCAACTTCGAGAGCGTGAAGAAAGAGTACCAATATCGATGTGCAACCTGCGGTTCCAGAGAAGGCGAGCCTAATCTACGCTATCCTAAAGTCCGCACCGAGCTTCAGCAAGCGCACCGTAATCCCAAAAAGCCGTTGGCAGCAGACAACATCATTCCCCAGTGTCAGTTTTGCAACCGCGCTGACAGAAACTACTGGGTGTATGATGAGCGCGGGCGCGTAGTTGGAGTCGCCGACCTAAAGCCCATCAAGAAGTCGATACAAGAAGGCTATTTGGACGCTCAGCAGGTAGAATTACTCTACCAATACTTGGAACGCCGATTGAGACGGGAGGCGCGTAGTCGTGAATGAAGTGCAAAGCCTTGAACCTTGGTTGGATCGCATCCTGTGCGCCGACGCGCTGGAGACACTTCCACAACTGCCCGCAGAGTCGATTGACCTCGTGTTGACCGATCCACCCTATTTCTTGGATAAGTTAGATAACGAGTGGACGCCTGAACGCGCCGCACGACGCTACTACCACAGCCAAGCTGTGTTCCATCTGCCGCCTGGCATGAAGTTCGACCCTGCACAGGGTCGGCGCATGTACGCCTGGTTCCTGGAGGTCGCGCGTGAACTCTATCGGGTGCTAAAACCCGGATGTTTCTTCTTCTCCTTCTCCACCCCACGCCTCTATCACCGAGTTGCATGCGCGATCGAGGACGCAGGGTTTCACATCCGCGACTGCTTCCTC
>JARJMV020000174.1 GCA_029335935.2 bacterium | reverse complement strand
ATTCTGCAACTCTGTCGCCCTGACAACATCCAGCTGGCAACTCTTATCGATCGCTGGCATCGTGAACTGCCTATCCGCCCAGACTATGTGGGCAAGAACTTGCCGACCAGCCGTAGAGAGTTCGTGCGGGTGGAGCTAATGGAGCTGGATGGGCGCGACCGTGTGGTGCTGCGCAAAGCAGCGCCCCACCTGCCATAGGAGACTGCCATGCCGCACATCCTGACCGCCGCCGCGTTGCCCGTGTCGGACTTACTGCGTCGTGCCGACACTTGGCGCGTGCGCCTCGCGGAGCGACCGGCGCCACCTGTCGCCCCGAAAGCCGCACTCATCGCGTTGCTGTTCTACGAACCCAGCACGCGCACCCGCGCCGCGTTCGAGCAAGCCTGCGTGCTACTGGGCTATCACCCGCTGGTGATAACCGCCGAGGCGAGCAGTATCGCGAAGGGCGAGAGCCTGCAAGACACGGTGCGCACGCTGAACGCGCAGGGCGTTCGGGCGATTGTGATACGCCATCCGCAGGCGGGCGCGCCCATCCACGCCGCGCAGGTCTCCGATGCGCCCATCCTCAACGCGGGCGATGGCGCCCACGAACATCCCACCCAAGCGCTGCTGGACCTGTATACCCTCTGGCGCCACTACGGTTGCCCCGACCCCGACACGCGCTGGCTCGGCGGACGCAAAGTCGCTATTATCGGCGACATTCGCCATAGCCGCGTGGCGCGTTCGAACCTGATACTACTCACACGGGCAGGTGCGGAGGTGTGGCTCTGCGCGCCCCCCACACTGCTGCCCGACACGCCCCTACCCGATGCGCACACCACCACTAACGCCGAGCAAGCCATCCAAAACGCCGATGTCGTAATGGCGCTGCGCCTGCAGACCGAGCGCATGCAGCAGGGGCTGCTCCCCAGCCTCGACGCCTACCGACGCGATTACCAAATCGATCCCGAACGGCTGAAACTCGCCAAACCAGAGTGTGTCGTGATGCATCCAGGACCTATTCAGCGCGGGGTCGAGATTACCGACGCAGTGGCGGACGGCGCAGCCTCGCTGATCCTCACGCAAGTTCGACACGGCGTGTATGTGCGCCTCGCCGTGCTGGAGTACGCTCTCGGCGAGGCCTAAGCCTCACGCCGCCAGAGACACCGACTGATCTATCTGTATCTGCGACAGCACCTCTTCGATGGTGGTGACACCGTCGCGCACTTTCTGCAGCGCATCGTGCTGAATCGTGTAGAGCGTGCCTTGCGGCGCGGCAGCGCGGATGGCGTCGCCGCCCGCGTTCTGAGCAATCAGGCGGCGCACAGGGTCGCTCAGCACGAACAGCTCGTATAAGCCGACGCGCCCCTTGTAGCCGATGTTGCCACACTCGCTACAACCGACCGCGCGATAGGCTTCCACCGGCGCGCCGCCCCATAGCGCCGTCGTCGCAGGGTCGGTAATCGTAGTCGGCTCCTTGCACCGTTCGCATAAGCGGCGCACCAACCGCTGCGCCAACACGCCAATCAGCGCGGAGTTTATCAGAAACGGCGGGATGCCCATATCCATCATGCGCGCGGGTGCGCTGGTGGAGTCGTTCGTGTGGAGGGTAGACAGTACTAAGTGTCCTGTCATCGCCGCGCGACAGGCGATTTCCGCCGTCTCCGTGTCGCGGATCTCGCCCACCAACACCACATCAGGGTCTTGACGCAACATCGCGCGCAGCTGACTCGAAAAGGTCAGACCTGCCCGTTCATTCACCTGCGACTGCCCAATCCCCTCAATCGTGAACTCCACAGGGTCTTCACAGGTGAGGATGTTCCGTCGCTCCGACTTGATCTGTTGTAGGAGGGCATACAAAGTCGTGCTTTTGCCAGACCCTGTAGGACCTGTCACCAGAATCATCCCCCACGGCTTGCTGGCTAACTGAGTGAGCCCTTGCTCCACGACAGGGGGCATGCCGAGTTGGTCGAGCGTTTTGAGTACATTGTCGCGGTTGAGAAGGCGCACGACGACGCGTTCCCCGAAGACGGTCGGCAGCGAGGAGACGCGGGCGTCGATTTTACCTTCACCCGACTTGAAGGTGAATCGTCCATCTTGGGGGCGTCGCCGTTCGGCGATGTCCATCTCCGCCATCAGCTTCACGCGCGCCGTAACCGACGCCTGCAGACTGCGCGGAATGGTGCGCACTCCGTACAACACGCCATCGATGCGCAGGCGCACCTGCATTCTGTGCTCCAGTGGCTCGAAGTGGATATCGCTCGCCCCACGCTCTACTGCCTCCAGCAAGATGCCGTTCACCAAGCGCACCACAGGCACCTGATGGACAATCTGTTCGAGCTGCGTAACATCTTCAGGGATGTCGATGTCGCTCGCCTCCAGCTCCTGTGCGTCTTCGTCGGACTTTTCGGGGTCTTCGTGGGTGCTGTAGAGCCGTGCAATCGCGCGCACGATTCGCTCGGTGGGACTGAAGGCGACCCTAATGACCTTGCCTGTAGTTTGGCGCAGGTAGTCCAGCATCTCCACATTGTTCGGGTCTGCGGTGGCAATCCACAGGGCGCCGTTTTCCTCGCGGAGGGGCACAATCATAAAGCGTGCGGCATCGCCCATGCCTACCCAGTGGCGCACCTGATGCGCCTGCGCCAAGCTCGCTTCGTGCAGTGGCTCGTAGGGGCACTCCCACTGCTCCGCCTGCGCCTCGTAGTAATCGTCGTGGGTGATATATCCCATCTCGATGAGCGTCTCGCCCAGCCGCTTGCCCGAAACGCGCTGCAAGGCTAACGCCTCTTCCAACTGCTCGCGGGTGATTTTCCCCTTCTGCAGTAGCCATTCGCCCAAACGCTTAACGCCGTACATGGTACACTCCTACAGGAATTATCGGCGCACACGGCGTATTTATCGATTCCAGCGCAAGTACTTAGGATGACCCGACACACCGCAAGCGCCTTGTTTATAGAGGAGGCTGGTAATGTATCAACCGAATCGGCTCTTGACGAACCCTGTGAACAAATATTTAGTGGAGTTAGCAAAAAGTTGGGAAGATTATGAGCTGCTGCTGCGCCCTGCGCGGCGGTTCCTGTTCCACAACTTGTATCGTCCGAGCGCGTACGTGCCAGAGTTCAACAAGCCGTGTTTCAGCGTGCTGTGTTTGCGCAGCGACCGCGAGAAACGCCCCTTACTGGTACTCGAGACCGACCCGCAGCTCAGCGAGGCGTTGCGCCAATCGTATCGGGAATGCGATGTGCTGTGGCTGGAGGTGTTTGAAGGGCCTGCAGGCATCCATCTCTACAGCGAGAACTCAGGGATTCGGATGGAGCTGACCTGCTCGATTGCGCAGTTAGGCGTCGCGATGCGCGCGCCGCTCGCGTTCGTGCAAGAGCGCGTCGACAAGAGCCACATCCCTCAAGGACGACTGATTCAGAGCTTTCATGAACGCTTACTGCGCGAGGCGTTGGACCTCTTGGCGACGCAATATCCCATCGAGTGCCATCATCAGATACCGTTCGGGTTCGTGACGGGCTATCGGGCGCAGATGCCGCCGCAGATCGCCCGCTCCGCCGTCGATGTGGTACTGCTGGTGAGTTCGCGCGTGAACACAGACGGCGTTGTACTGCTGCCGATTAACCTCAATCTGCACAACGCGCATGTGTCGAACGAGCAGACCAGCGAGCGCGACCGCCTGATGTGCGACTTTGCGCAGGAGATTGGGATGCCGTTTCTGACGATTCGCGCGGCAGAGCAGCCCGATGCCTATGTCTTCTCCGCGCCGACCCTGCAAGATCGAGCAGTTACCATCGTGGGGCGTGCGCCTGATGACGGGGCGCACGCAATCCGCCCGTTTGTGGAAGCGGCGTTAGAGGCGTTGAAATAGCCGTTGCGTGTTCGCCTCGGTGATTTCTGAAACGGTTGCCAGCGGGGCATCCCACAGCGCGGCGACCTGTTGCGCGATCAGCGGCAGGTAGGCAGGCTCGTTGCGCTTGCCCCGATAGGGGTGCGGCGCAAGGTAAGGCGCGTCTGTCTCCAGCAGCAAACGGTCGCGTGGCATCCCCTGCACAATCGCGCGGAGCGTCTCTGCGCTTTTGAAAGTGACCACGCCGCCTATCCCCAAATAGTAGCCCAACGCCAGCCCGCGCTGCGCCTGCGCAGGCGTCCCAGAGAAACAGTGCAGCACGCCGCGCACATCGGGATACTCCGACAGCTCGGTTAGCACTTGCTCATACGGCTCACGACAGTGGATGACCTCAGGCAAGCCCTGCTCATGAGCCAAAGCCATCTGCGCACGGAACGCCGCATATTGCGCCTCGCGCGGCGACAGGTCCCGATAAAAGTCCAACCCTATCTCGCCGACGGCGACCACGCGCGGATGGCGCGTCCACTCGCGCAGCTGTTGGAGCGTGTCCGGGCTACAGCTTGCCGCATCGTGCGGATGAACGCCCACCGCCGCATAGAGCGCATCAGACTGCTCCGCAAGGTGCACCGCCAATCGGCTACTCGCCTCATCATAGCCAATCAGAACCAGACGCTCCACGCCCGACTGCTGGGCGCGATACAAGGCGGCTTGCCATTCGGAATACAGATCGGGATGGTTCAGGTGGCAGTGCGTATCGGTCCAGCGCATAGCGTTCCTCTGGCGGAGAGGGTGGGATTCGAACCCACGATCCCCCTTTTGGGGGGATTCTCGTTTTCGAGACGAGCCCGTTCAACCACTCCGGCACCTCTCCGCTGTGTGGCGCCCTCGGAGGGATTCGAACCCCCGACGCCCTCCTTAGGACGGAGGCGCTCTGTCCACTGAGCTACGAGGGCAGGAGATAGAAAATGGCGCGTCCGGAGGGAGTCGAACCCCCGACCTCAAGGTCCGCAACCTTGCGCTCTATCCTCTGAGCTACGGACGCGCAACACTTATATTTTACCCCATAGTCGGACGCAATTGCAAGGGGGGTGGCGTCGACCGCCCCCCCTTGACTTGTAGACAAATGATAGTGTAAAATATTCTACACGGCGTGAGCCGCCGTTTCATCGGCTGTTCCGAGCGGAGCAACGGGGAGGGTTCCTCCACCCCTCCCCAGCCTACAGGAGGCGATATGGCGAAAGTATTGACGAAACCACAACGGGCAATATTGCAGTTTATCGTGCAGTTCACGCGCGAACATGGCTACCCGCCGACCATTCGCGAGATTCAGCAGGGCATCGGCGTCATCAAGAGTCTGCGCGGGATTACGCTCCATTTGGACGCGCTGCAACGCAAGGGCTATATCGAGCGCGGCAATCAGGCGCGTTCAATCCGAGTGGTGCATCCCGATTACCAGCCCGAACAGGAGCGCGTGCGCTTCTTGCCGCTGGTCGGTACAATCGCCGCAGGCACGCCTGTTCTCGCCCACGAGAATGTGGAAGACCTGATTCCCGTGCCCGCCGATATGGTGCGCAATGTGGAGAGCGCGTTCCTGCTGCGCGTCAAGGGCGACAGTATGGTGGGCGAGCATATCTTGCCGCGCGACTTGGTGGTCATCAAGCCGCAGCAGACCGCCTACAACGGCGAGTTGGTGGCGGTGCTCATCGGCGAGGAGGCGACCATCAAGCGCATCTTCTTCGAGCGCGGGCAAGTGCGCTTGGAATCGGCGAATCCAGCCTACGAGCCTATCTTTGCGCCCCTCGAGGAGGCGCGCGTCATCGGCAAGGTGATAGGGCTGCTGCGCGATTACGGTCAAATGGGCGTGTGAACGCGCGAGTCTCAACCTATAAGCCCTGCAAATACCGCAACGATTCGCGCGTCAGCGTCTCGGGGTCGGGGTAGTAGTCAAACGGCTCCAGCGACGCCCAGCCGTTGTAGCCCACCTCGCGCAACGCTTGGATAATCGGCGCGAAATCGGTCGCCCCAAAGCCCGGCGCCCGCAGGTTGGAGTCATTTAGATGCACATGCGCGATGTAAGGTGCGTATTGGCGAATCAGTGCAGCCACATCTGCGGTCTCGGCGAGCGCGCTTTTGACATCGAGCATCGTGCGCAGGTTGGGATGGCGCGCTTGTTGTACCAGCGCGACCGCCTCGCCGAGCCGTTGCACCACATTCGTCTCAGGCAGCGGCTCCAACAGCAGTGTAATGCCATACTCGGCGCACACCTGCAGCGCGGGCTGTAGGGTCTCCAGCCAAAGTAGTGCTGCTTCGTGGGGCGTTAGGGGCGCAATCGCATCGCGCTGCTTGGGCGAACCGAACACCAGCGCCTGTCCACCCACATCCGCGCAGAAACGCGCCAGCTCCACTAAGTACGCCGCCGTCGCCTGACGCACTTCCAAGTCGGGATGCGTTGCGTGGAGCCCCACAGGCGACCAGAGGAGCATATGCAACCCCACGATAGACAAGCCATGCTGCGCGGCGATGCGGCGTATCTCCGCGCGGGCAGGGGCGTCCAACTGCTCCACACGCTCTGCGAAGGTGAAGGGCGCGAGCTCCACGCCCTCGTAGCCCGCCGCCGCCATCAGCGCGCAGCTGTCCGCCCACTGCCGATGGCGCAGTACCTCGTTGCACAGGGCGTAGCGGATCACCTATACCTCACCTTCAGGGCGCGGCGCGCGCTCCACCCCGTACTTGACCATCAACTTCTCAAAGTCGCGCGGACTCATCAACTTGATGGCGATGTCGGGGCGCAGGGCGCGCAGAAGCGCAATCTTCCGACGCTTGCGCCGATTGATGTTCGCGCGACGCACCGTCAACTCCACATAGAGGTTATAGTCGGGCAGGTAGAAGTCGGGGGTGAAACACTCTTTGGGATTGCCGTCTTCGTCGGTGCGTAGCACGAAAGTGTGAGGTTCATATTCCCAGCGAATCTTGTAGTAGTCCAACAGGCGCGCGAACGCCTCTTCGCTGGGATGCACAAACGAGACCGTTGGCTTCCGAGTTCGCACTCGCGTTTATGCCTCCGTAGGTGTATTATACACGATTGATGTTAAGGAATTGTTATAGGCTTTCCTGCACGCTGTTCAGGTAGGCTTGGACCACGCTGGGGGCGTCGCCGTCGGCGCGCAGCACGCCCTTATCGAGCCACAGTACGCGCTGCGCCACGCGCTGGATAGCGTCCATGTCGTGCGACACGAAAAGGATCGTGCGCCCCTCGCGCTGGAACTGCTGAATTTTGTCATAGCACTTTTGTTGGAACCGTGCGTCGCCCACCGCCAACACCTCGTCTACCAAGAGGATATCGGCGTCCACATGGGCAGCGACGGCGAAGCCGAGGCGCATCAGCATCCCTGAAGAGTAGGTGCGGATGGGCGCGTCGATATAGCCTTCCAGTTCGGCGAATTGCACAATCGCCGCGACGCGCTCGGCGACTTGGCGGCGTGTCAGCCCCAAAATCACGCCGTTGAAGTAGATGTTCTCCAAGCCGGTGAGGTCGGGGTGGAACCCCGCGCCCAGCTCCAGCAGCGGGGCGACCCGTCCGTGAATCTCGAGGCGACCCGATGTGGGACGGTACACGCGCGCGATGATGCCCAGCAGCGTGCTTTTGCCCGACCCGTTCCGCCCGATGAGTCCTACCGTTTCGCCTGGTCGGATGGTGAAGCTAATGCTCTGGAGCGCGGTGAGCCGTTCCACACGCTTGGGCAGGAACGAGAGCAGTAGCCCTTTGAGCGAGGCGTAAGCGTGGTGTGCGAGCCTGAACTCTTTCGTGAGGTTCTCTGCGCGGATGGCGACGGGGGTTCCCGTCGCCGTCGGATTAGATGTCGGGACCACGCCCGCCGCCTCCTCCGCGTCCCCCAGGCGCGCTTGGCGCACCAGGTTGCTGCTGCTGAGGTCGCGCAGGGCCTCGGCGGAGGCTGTTGTCGATATAGATAGCCCAGCTATGGCGTAGGGTGTTTCCTGCCCAATCGGAGGCGATGATGGTCATCGTGTGGCGTCCGTCGGGCAGTGGTTTCGCCGCCGCGCCCGCGCGCAGCTGCACTGTAATCTCGCCCAGCGACGGTTCGTACTCGGCAGGCAGCGGCTCGTCGTTCAGCAGCCACTGCACGCTGGCTGGGTTAACCCCACTGCCGTCGTCGCGCAGGCGCGCTGTGAAGTCCAGCGGCAGCTGACCCGACAGCATCTCGCCCAGCGCAGGCGAGGTACGCACCACTTGAGGCGCGGTCTGGTCGATCCATCCAAAGCCAAACGCCGTCAGGTTGCCCTCGCCCGTCGCGACGACGAACCCGTTCGGCGTAAATACAAGCTTGCCGCTTAGCCCCAGATAGGCCACGCGTCGGTTCTGAGCGTCCACCGTGCCCTCAGCAGGGCGCAAAGTGTAAAGCCACTCCAACTTGCCCTCAGGCAGCGAATAGCACAGAATCGTGCCGCGTCGTGTCGCCAGCCACAACTTGCCGTTCACAATCTCAGGTGCAGTGAGCGGCTCATAGCGCATCTCGATAGGCTCACGGTCGCCCGCCACAATTTTGCCTTGATGATCGAACACGAACAGCCGATTCTCGCGTGTCAGCACGGCGATATAGTCGTCGTTGGCGGCAGGCGCGAGGCGGAACTCGGTGTTGAACCGTCGCGACCAGCGTACTGCGCCGCTGTTGGGGTTGAGCGCAATCACTGCGTCGTTGGAGGTTACATACACGCTGCCGTTGGCGAACACGGGTTGCGGGTCGTAGTTCGGCGCGGGCAGTCGGAACAGCCAGCGGCGTCGCCCGCCAGCGGTGCTGACGGCATGCACGAAGCCGCCATTTGTGCCAAATATCAGGGTCTCACCCTCTTTGACCAGCCTGCCCGCGATGAAGTCGTCGGCGCGATACGGCTCGCGCCACAGGGGTTCCCCGTTGCGTGCGTTGAGCGCATACAGCTCGCCGCGTCCTGTGCCGACATACAGCACATTGTCGTCCAGCACGGGGCGCGCGGTGGGCGCGCTGTCGGCGGTGAAAATCCAGCGCAACGCGCCTGTCTCCATATCTAATGCCAACACATTTCCGTTGCTCGCGCCGATGTAGACCAGTCCGTCGCCCTCGATCGGCTGTCCGAGAATGGTGGTGCTGAGCGGCGCGTCGGCAGGGTACTGCCACTTGAGCGTGCCGTCGTCGATGTTCACGGCGTACAGGCGGTTCAAGCACGGGTAGTAGATGACCTGCTTGCCTATGCCAGGCAGCGCAGGGTTATTGGGCGCAGCGTTGCCGAAGAACCGCCACATCGCTGCAGGCGTCTGCGCGCTCGCCAGCGCCCAAGCCATCGCTAAGAACAACGCCCCTATCGTCTGTCGCATACCAACCTCCATGTTCGTTAGACGCGCAGGTTCTCCTGCTACTTTTACGGGCGGAACTGCTGCTCGTTATAGAGCGAGCCGTTCAGCGCGACTTCCTTCGCCTCACGCGCCTCTTGCTTGGCTTCCAGCGCAACCTGCTCGACGCGCTCCAATCGTTTCTCTTACTCCGCTTGGCGAGCAAGGAGTGGCTCAACAATCTGTATGAGCGAGTCCAGCAGTGCGGGCATGCCCAGAAGCGCCACGATACCGAGCGCTTCCTGCAGCGGGCGGACCGGTCGTGGGGGCTCTTTGAGTTCTTCGAGTATCCGCTCCACAATCGTATACTCTTGAGGCGATAGTGGCTCCATCGCTGACGAGATTATACCTGAGTTATCAGGTGTTCACGCAGGCAGAGGCAATGGCAGCGGCGAGGCGCGCGTTGGCTTCCAGCAGCGATAGGTTCACCCGAACGGTGCGCCCGTCGCTGAGCTGCGCTATACGCTGCAGCAGCCAAGGCGTGGTTGCGTGGCCCACAACGCCTGCCTGTGCGCACTCGGCGAGGGCTTGTTGGAGCATCGCGTCCATCTCGGCGCGTGGGATGGCGTCCGTTTCGGGCGGCGGTTGCGCCACCAGCAGGGCGGTTCCTAACGGCTGATGCGCCTGCCAGATCGCCACAAGCGCGTCCACATCATGCGCAACAGCGTCCACGCGCAGCCCCGTATGCACTGTGTAGAAGCCGGGCAGCTCGTCGGTTCGGTAGCCCACGATGGGCACGCCGTGCGTCTCCAGCCACTCGCGCGTGGCGGGTAAATCCAGTATCACCTTCGCGCCCGAGCAGACGACGAGAATCGGCGTGCGCGCCAGCACGGGCAGGTCGCCGCTGACATCGGCGCGGTCGCGATGCACGCCGCCGATACCGCCCGTCGCCATCACCGAGACGCCTGCGCGGTGCGCCAAGTACGCCGTCGCGCCGACGGTTGTGCCCCCTGTGAGGCGCATTCCGCAAGCCACTCCGAGATTATGCATCGCGACTTTGGTCGGCGCAGGGTACTCTGCCAACGCCTGCAACTCCACCTCCGAAACGCCTACGCACGGCACGCCGCGCATCACCGCGACTACACACGGTTCCGCGCCCTGCTCGCGCACTGCCGTCTGCATCCGATGCGCCGCTTCCAGATTCTGCGGGCGGGGTAGCCCGTGCGTTATCACAGCCGATTCCAAAGCGACACGCCCCTGCGGGTTCAAGCGGATTCGCACACTACAAGCATACCCGCACCGAGAGGTAGAATTCGATTGGATGGACGCGCTGTTCGCTATCATGGTGGTATGGTTGCTCGCTGCGGCGTGGATTTTCCTATTAGTGAACTGGTCAATCACGGGCGATATTTCGGCGGGCGAGGCGATTGTTGGCTCGATGCTCGCGCTGTTGCTGGCGTTCGCAAGCGCGCAAAACAGATTTCCGCACGCCACGCTCTTCTCGCTCGTCACGCTGGGCGGTGGGGCAATCGTCCTGCCGATGGCGCGCGCCTACCTGAATCGCGCCGCGCATGCGCAGATGGACGCCGAGATAATCGAGCAGGCGTGCCACGCTTACGAGTTCGACCCCAAAAACTATGGCGCGCTCATCCACCTTGCGGAAGTGTGCTACAAGCATGGGTTGCTGGAACAGGCGGTCTGCCACTTAGAGCGCGCCGTGCAGACTGCCCCTGTTATGGCTGCCAACGAGAAGCGACGCCTGCAGATGTGGCAGGACGAGCTGATGAGCCATCCGAAGTTAGGCTACACGCCCTGCATGCACTGTGGGGTGCGTCAGCCGCTTGGCGCCGTGCGATGCGCACGCTGCCACAAACTAATGCTGCCCCTGCTCGTCAAAGGGCACTGGATACCGCGTCAACTGGCGCACCGCGCGATTTGGGTGTGGACGATTGCGGGAAGCAGCGGCGCACTGAGCCTGTTGTGGCGTGAGCAACTGATCGGACTCAACGCCTTAATCGCTATCTTGCTCACGCTCAGTCTCGCGGTGGGGCTAATCATCTGGGTACTACGCCAACCGTCATGAACCTTCCGCCCTTCACACGCTTGGATCGATACATCGCGCGCGAGATGCTCACACCGCTGGGCATCGGCGTCTTCGCTATCTTGCTGATGCTGATAGGCAATCTGCTGTTCAACTATGCGCCGTGGTTCTTCAACTATGGCGTGCCCCTTTCGGCAGTGCTGCAGATGGTGCTGTATTACACGCCCTACCTGCTGGTGCTGAGCCTGCCTGTGGGCGCGGCGGTGGGCACTGCGCTCACAGTTAACCGCCTCACACGCGACAGCGAGATTACTATCTTGCGCATGGCGGGGGTGAGCCTGCGCCGTATCTTCGCGCCGATGGTGCTGATAGGCGTCCTGCTCTCGCTGGCGAACTTCGCGCTGAACGAGTATCTTGTGCCCCCCACGATGCAACAGTTCAATAAGTTGCGCAACAAGATATTCCTGCTCGCTCCCGTGCCGAATCTGACCAGCAACGCGGTCATCAGGGCGCAGAACTACATGGTGGGCATCGGCGTCGCGCAGCAACAGGGCGAGCGCGTCGTGCTGGAAGATGTGCTGATGTTCGAGCGGCGCGCGCCGAACGAGTGGCTGCTGGTGCAAGCGCCGCGCGGCGAGTATCACAACGGCGTGTGGACGCTCTACGAGCCGACAGTGCATTACTACCAAGCGGGCGGCAAGGTCGCCGATGTGCAGCAATCGGCGCGACTGGTGATTAACCTACAGGTGGCGCTGCAGGATTTTTTCGCCGCGCCGACGCCTGAGGAGCAGACCATGCGTCAACTCGGCGAGCAGATTGCTCGCAACCGCGCGATGGGGTTAGACACGCGCCAGCTGGAGGTGAGCTACCATCTCAAGGCGGCAGTTCCCGCGGCGTGTTTGGTGTTGGCGTTGTGTGCGCCTGTATTGAGCTTCTTGCTGGCGCGGGCGGGCGGGTTCGTG
>JARJMV020000141.1 GCA_029335935.2 bacterium | reverse complement strand
TCGTCGCTTCTTGTTTCGGCTGGGCGTGGGCGCATGTTGCGATTAGCCCCGCCAGCCACCACATCTGCCGTATTGCCTTCATAACGGCGAATTCATTCGCAGGACGCCCCAAAACTCCTGCCATAAGAAGGGCTTTCTCCTACCCCGCACGCAGGGGCGCTGGATTACCCAAGACTGTCTCTCAAACAGATTTCCTAAACATCTTCAGGTACACTTAACTCCACTGAACAGTCGGTCGAGGTGATCTATGGCGACGAACTATCTCAAGGGCGAGCCGCTGGAGCTGCGTTGGCGCAGTGCGTGGTGCGAACATCAGGCGCGTACAATCCCCAGCCTGTTCCAGTCGCAGGCAGAGACGCTGGGCGATGGCGCGCTCTATCTGGTGAAGCGCGATGGGGTGTACCAGCCGATTTCGTGGCAGGCGGTGAAGCGCGATGTGGAGCAGCTCGCTGCCGCGCTCATCCATCGAGGGGTGCAGCCGGGCGACCGTGTGGCGATACTTGCCGAGAATCGCTACGAGTGGGTGGTCGCCGACATGGCGATCCTGCACTGCGGCGCGGCGTCCGTTACGCTCCACTTCCCGCTGACGCCCCAGCAAGTAGAAGAGCAGCTGCGCGACTCGGAAGCCTGCGCGATTTTCGTCTCGAACGCGGCGCAAGCGCAGAAGGTGGAGCAAGTGCGTGCCCACCTGCCCGCTCTACAGCATTCCTTCAGTTTTGAGCCGATAGACGGCTGGACGCCTCTGGGTGAACTGCTGCGTGAGGGCGAACATGCTCTGCGGGACAAACCGACCCTTGTGCGCGAAGTTGCCGAAACCGTTCGTTGGGATAGCCTCGCCGCCCTCATCTACACTTCGGGCACAACGGGCGACAGTAAAGGCGTGATGCTTTCGCACGGGAATCTGCTCTCGAATATGTATGCCTGTATGCAGGTGTTTCCGCCGCCCGGTCGCGACTATGTGATGTTCAACTTCCTGCCACTCAGCCACATCTACGCGCACACCTGCGACTATTTAGTGGCGATTGGTACGGGCGT
Source organism: bacterium (assembly GCA_029335935.2). Lineage (GTDB taxonomy): Bacteria > Armatimonadota > Fimbriimonadia > Fimbriimonadales > GBS-DC > GBS-DC. The sequence goes on along the minus strand of JARJMV020000141.1, from coordinate 1,751 downwards.
GACGATGGCGTTCGCGGAGAGCTTCGACACACTAGCGCAGAACCTACAAGAGGTGCGCCCGCACGCGATTAACGGCGTGCCCCGCTTCTACGAGAAGGTGCGCGAGCGCGTGATGAGCGTGATTCAGAGCAAGCCGTTCCTGCGCCTACTGGGGAGCTACGCCCGCAAGAGGGGGATGCAACGCGCGTTCGGCGGTCGGCTCATCTGGGCAATCAGTGGCGGCGCAGCATTAGACCCCCAGGTCGCCGAGTTCTACTGGGAGAACGGCGTGCAGCTCTTTCAGGGCTACGGTCTGACCGAGACCTCGCCCGTGCTGACCTGCGGCGCGCCGAACCGCCACAAACTCGGCACCGCAGGCGCGCCGTTTCCTGGCGTGGAAATCAAGATCGCCGATGACGGCGAAATCCTCGCGCGCGGACCCAACATCATGCAGGGCTACTGGCGCAAGCCTGAGGCGACCGCTCAGGCGATCGACCCAGAGGGCTGGTTCCACACCGGCGATGTCGGCGAAATCGTGGACGGGCAATACCTGCGCATCACCGACCGTAAAAAGGATATCTTCGTGCTGGCGGGCGGCAAAAATGTCGCGCCTGTCGCGCTGGAAAATGCCCTCGTCCGCAACCCCTACATCGAGCAAGCCGTCATCTACGGCGATAAGAAGAAGTTTGTCTCCGCGCTGATTGTGCCCGACTTCGTGCAGCTGGAAGCGTGGGCAGAGCGCGAGGGCATCACCTACGAATCACGCGAGCAACTCATCGAGAACCCCCAAGTGCGCGCCTTCATGACGGAGCAAGTGGCGCAGGCGATGCGCCCATTCGCCAACTACGAACAGGTCAAACAGTTCATCTTGCTCCCGCAAGCGTTCACCTTCGAGGCAGGCGATGTCACGATTACGCTCAAAATGCGACGCGCACGCATCATCGAACGCTATCGTGAACAACTGGATGCCCTTTACGAGACGGAGCGGGTATAATAACCCACCGATGAAGATACAGGAGGTTCTGTGATGCTGAGAATCCGTCTGATGCGCATAGGTAAAAAGAAGAAGCCCTTCTATCGGGTCGTGGTGGCGCCAAGCCAGAACCCGCGTTCGGGCAAGTGCGTCGAAATCGTCGGGCAATACAACCCGATTACCGATCCGGCGCACATCCAATTCAACGAGGAGCGCGTGCTGCACTGGCTGCGCACGGGCGCGCAACCGACCGATACCGTGCAGCACCTGCTGAAAATCGCAGGCGTCTGGGAGAAGTTTCAATCGAACTCATTAGGCGACAGTACACCTTCGGCGAACTAAGGGGAATAGAACATGCTGCGAGAGTTTCTGGAAGCGTCGATCCGCGCGTTGGTAGACGATCAGCAGGCGGTGCAGATCCAAGAGGAGCGCAACGGGTCGCTGCTCCGCTACACGATACGGGTGGCGGAGAGCGATCGGGGGCGCGTGATTGGTAAAGGCGGACGCATCGTCAACGCACTGCGCCTGGTCGCCCAAGCCGTCGGCGCAAAGAACCGCCTGCGCGTGCAGGTCATCGTCATCACCGACGGCGAGAACGCCGACGCCAGCCCCGACGACGGCGAGTAGACGATGGCGAGACGCTACACGCCCAAAGTCCCGAAACGGTGGGTGACCGTAGGCGTCATCGTCCGACCGTTCGGCATTCGCGGCGAACTCAAAGTGCGCTTGGAAACCGACTTCCCAGAACGGTTCCAGCCGGGCGCACGATTGTTCTGGTGGCAGCCGCCCAAACCCGAAC
>JARJMV020000140.1 GCA_029335935.2 bacterium | reverse complement strand
CGGTTTCAGGCAGAGACTTTCCCCCGAACACCCCGCTTACCCTGCGCTTCACGAACGCGCAAGGCGCTACTGTTGCCACGCTTAGCTTTCAGACCGACGCGCGGGGCGCACTCGAGCAACCCGTGCGGCTCGGTCAGACGGGCGATCTCTTATATCGCTGGCAGGCAGGCGCGCAGACGGGCGAGGGGCGCGTGCGCGTCATTCCCGCGTGGTGGAGCCTATTGCCCCCCCTGCTGGCAATCGCGCTGGCGTTGCTGCTGCGCCAAGTGGCGCTGGCGTTGCTGGGCGGCGTGTGGCTGGGCGCATGGCTGATTGCAGGCGGCGAGCCGTTCACGCCGCTCCTGCGCGTGGTGGATACTTACCTGCTCGACGCCTACGCCGACCGCGACCACCTGCAAATCATCGGGTTCACCATGCTGCTGGGCGGTATGCTCGGCGTGATTACACGCGCAGGCGGACTGAAAGCGATTGTGCGCACGCTCAGCCAGCGCGTACGCTCCGACCGCAGCGTGCAACTCAGCGCGTACTTGATGGGGCTGGTCATCTTCATCGATGACTACGCCAACACGCTGTTCGTAGGCGCAACGATGCGCCCCTTAGCCGACCGATTCCGCGTCTCGCGCGAGAAACTGGCGTACCTAATCGACTCGACCGCCGCGCCTGTGGCGAACCTCGCGCTGATTGGCACATGGATTGGATTCGAGGTCTCGCTGATTGCCGATAGTTTCAAGGCGACGGGCGTGCCGTTGGAGCCGTACTGGGCGTTCCTGATGAGTTTGCCCTATCGGTTCTACCCCATCTTTGCGTTGGCGTTCATCGCGTGGCTGCTGATTTGGCGGCGCGACTTCGGCGCGATGTACCGTGCGGAGCGACGCGCTCGCGCGACGGGCAAGGTGCTTGCCGATGGCGCCTCGCCGTTAGCCAATTACGAATCGGCGGAGCTGCTGCCGCCCGACCACCTGCGCGGGAGTCTGTGGAGCGCGCTGCTGCCGATACTGGTTGCGCTCGGCGGCGCGATTGGCGGACTGTTCTACACAGGCTACTATGGCGCGTTAGGCGCAGGCGAGCCGACCACACTCCGCGCGGTGCTGTCCAACGCCAACTCTTACATCAGCCTCACTTGGGGCGCGTTGCTGGGCTGTGTGGCGGCGTTTCTGTGCGCTGTCCCCACACGGGCGTTGCGCCTGCGCGAGGCGTTCGACGCTTGGCTCGGCGGCGTGCGCTCGATGGTGCTGGCAGTGGTGATTCTCGGCTTGGCGTGGAGCATCGGCAGCGTCTGCGCGGCGTTGCACACAGCGCCGTACTTAGTGCAGGCGTTGCAGGGCAATCTCAGCCCCGCGTGGCTCCCTGCACTCACCACACTTACTGCCGCCGCCGTCAGCTTCGCGATTGGCAGCTCGTGGGGCACGATGACTATCCTAATGCCGCTGGCTATCCCGCTCGCGTATAACCTCACCACTGGCATGGACGCGCCGACGCAGCAGTTTTATCTGATTGCGACGCTCTCGTCGGTGCTGGCAGGCGCGACCTTCGGCGACCACTGCTCGCCCATCTCGGACACGACAGTGCTATCGTCGGTTTTCGCCGGCTCGGACCATATCGACCATGTGCGCACGCAGTTGCCCTATGCGCTGACGGTGGGCGCGGTGGCATGGCTCGTGGGCGATGTGGCGACAGGCTTCGGGTTGCCCGTAGGGGCGGCGTTGCTGTTGGGCGTCGCGCTGCTGGGCGTGCTGGTGCGCATCGTCGGGAAGCCGACGCCCGAATATCGCGCGTGAAACGCTACTCGGTGCGGATGTCGCGCAGCCACTTCACATGCCCATCCAAGAACAGTCGGTTCCGTCCGCCGCGATGCACAGCGCGCCCGCGCAAAGCAGGCTCCACTGTGCCTATCGTGCGTGGGAAGTAGGGGTCTACGGCGAGCTCCACATCGGCTTGCCCGTCGGGGCGCGTGTAGAACGGGCTGGGGTTCGCCTGCAAGTCCGCCACTGCCCCCTCAGGCGTCTTGCCCCAGAAGTTGTCGGGCGGAACAGGGTCTTGAATTCGGTCAAACCGCCACATCCAGTAGCGCGTGACTTTATCGGGTGCAACCGCCTGCTTCACCTGCACGACCTCGCCAATCATGCTACCTGACACGCTGGGACAGTTCCAGATGTTCCAGTTGCGTGTGTACGGCGCCAGCACGATACCTGCCCAGCCACAGCGCGGGTCGGAGGGAGGCCAGCTGCTCCACGGGCGATACCCCAACTGCTGCTTCACATCTCGGCGGTCGGGCATCCGCTCGTCGTAATCCTGCAGGTACATCCAGAACGCCTGCCCTATCTGGCGTAGATTGCTCATGCACGCCTCCAGACGCGCCATTTCACGCGCCTGCGCCAACACCGGGAACAGCATCGCCGCCACTATCGCGATAATCGCTATCACCACCAGCAACTCAATTAGCGTGAACCCCCGACGCGCTCGCATAGCGGAATTATACTTAACGTGCGATAGAGTACCCCCCTGTGGGGGTGAAGGAAGTTTCTCGATACTAAGTGTCCCCGCCGACGAAGCACAAGCGTCGCGTCGGCGTCCCCGCCGACACCCCACAAGCGTACCGACGGCGTCCCCGCCGACGAACCCCAAACACGTCGCGTGGGCGTGTCTTTCGTCAGCGAGACGCTGACGCTACCACACCCCCACCGTCGCGTCGGCGTTTCCTACGTCAGCGAGACGCTGACGCTACGCACTACACCCCCTCGTAGCCTCAGCGTCCCGCCGACGATACCCAGCCGTAGCCCCGACGTCCCCG
>JARJMV020000132.1 GCA_029335935.2 bacterium | reverse complement strand
GTCGTAAGCAGCATGGAGGCGATGGATGCGGCGGTCTCCAGTGCGGTGCGCGCCACCTTGGCAGGGTCGATAACGCCTGCCTGCACCATGTTCACGAACTCGCCTGTAGCGGCGTTGTAGCCGTGACCTTGGGGCAGTTCTTTGACCTTCTCGACGATGACGGAGCCTTCCACGCCTGCGTTGTTGGCGATTTGGCGCAGCGGCTCTTCAAGCGCACGGCGGATGATATGTACGCCAATTTTCTCGTCGCCCTCCACTTGGAGCGCGTCGAGGGCTGTGATAGCGTTCACGAGTGTCACGCCTCCGCCGGGCACGATGCCCTCCTCCACAGCGGCTTTGGTGGCGTTGATGGCGTCTTCGAAGCGCGCCTTCTTCTCCTTGAGTTCGGTTTCGGTCGCTGCGCCGACTTTGATGACCGCCACGCCGCCTGCGAGTTTCGCAAGACGCTCCTGCAACTTCTCGCGGTCGTAGTCCGACTCAGTGGTCTCGATTTGCTTGCGGATCTGCTGGATGCGCCCTTGGATGGCTTCGGGTTTGCCCTTCCCACCGATGATGGTGGTATGCTCTTTCTCGATGACCACCTTCTCAGCGCGTCCGAGCTGGTCGATCTTCACATTTTCGAGCTTGATGCCCAAGTCTTCCGTGATGAAGGTTCCGCCCGTGAGGATGGCGATATCTTCCATCATCGCTTTGCGTCGCTCGCCGAAGCCGGGGGCTTTCACAGCAGCGCACTGGAACACGCCGCGCAGTTTGTTCACCACCAGCGTCGCCAGCGCTTCGCCTTCCATATCCTCGGCGATGACCACCATCGGTCTGCCCGCGCGCACCACCTGCTCCAGCACAGGGATTAGGTCTTGTGCGGCGCTGATTTTCTTCTCGTAGAGCAGGATGTAGGGCTCTTCCAGCACGGCTTCCATGCGCTCGGGGTCAGTGATGAAGTAGGGCGAGATGTAGCCTCGATCGAAGCGCATGCCTTCCACGACTTCCAGCGTCGTCTCTGTGCCTTTGGACTCTTCGACGGTGATGACGCCGTCTTTGGTGACCTTTTCGATGGCGTCGGCGACGACTTTGCCGATGTTGGCGTCATTTGCGGAGATGGTTGCGACTTGCTCGATGGCGTCGCGTCCTTCAATCGGTGTGGCGGTCTCGTGGATGAACTTCACCGCGGTTTCGACGGCTTTATCGATGCCGCGCTTGACATACATGGGGTTCGCGCCTGCGGCGACTGCCTTCAGCCCTTCCTTGAAGATTGACTGCGCCAGCACTGTGGCGGTGGTAGTGCCGTCGCCTGCCACATCGTTTGTTTTGGACGCGACTTCACGCACGAGTTGTGCGCCCATGTTCTCGAAGCGGTCTTCTAATTCGATCTCCTTCGCTATCGTAACGCCGTCGTTGATGACAGTGGGGGAACCAAATTTCTTCTCTAAGACTACGTTCCTGCCTCGCGGTCCCAAGGTGACCTTAACTGCATTCGCGATCGTATCGACGCCTCGTTCCAGCGCGTGTCTTGCCTGCTCGGTGTATAAGATTTCCTTCGCTGCCATCGTTTGCTCTCACCTCCTCGAGGTTTAGTTTTCCAAGATTGCTAAGATATCGTCCTCGCGCAGGATGATATATTCCTCGCCACCGATTTTGATTTCTGTACCGCCATACTTGGAGAAGAGTACCTTATCGCCAACCTTCAATGCAAGGGGGACGACTCTTCCGTCGTCCAGAGTGCGCCCTGTGCCGACTGCCATGACCTCGCCCTCCTGGGGTCGCTCTTTCGCAGTGTCGGGCAGAATGATGCCGCTCTGTGTTGTCTCTTCTGCGCTCTTCGGTCGCACCACAACGCGATCGCCAATTGGTTTAAGCATATGCGTAACACCTCCTTCTGCATAGGTGTAGCGTTTAGGCAACTCTCATAAATTAGCACTCGCTCGAGGCGAGTGCCGTCATCGGCTATATGTATACCCCATGCGGATTGGGTTTGTCAAGGGGGTAGGGGGTTCGATGGGCGATTTGGCTCAGAATTCCGTATTTTTGCGGGGTAGTCGGCGACTTGGGGGTATGCATGGGGGGGCGTCGCAGTAGGGTATAGTTTACTTATGCAGGTTAGGTTGTAGCGAGCGCGACGGCGTTGGGATGTCTGCGTGCGTGTGAGCGTGCCTATGCCAGTATTGCCTGCTGCGCTGTGGGGGGCACGCTGCCTTGCTCCGATCAGCCGTGCCCGTGCGAGCCATGCCCCGTTTGTAGGGCGCCTGCGCCGCAAGCGCTGGCTGCAAAGGTGGAGTCATCCGCCGCCGTAATCGAGGTTGACTTATCGCTCGTAGACCTGCCTGCAACACCTGCAGCACCTCTTCCCTCAATACCCGACCTGCCTCTGGCGCGTTCCAGTGCGCCTGCGCCCTGCGTGCACGCGCAGCGCGCCCCTCCTGTGCAGAGTTGAGCGCCGATCGTGCTGTTAGTGGTCATAGCGATTATTGCGGTTCTGGCGGCGATTCTGTTCCCCGTGTTTGCGGGGGCGCGTGAGAAGGCGCGTCAGACCGCCTGTCTCAGCAATGCCAAGCAACAAGGGCTGGCGTTTGTGATGTACCTCGGCGATTACGATGAGACCTATCCGCTCGGTTTCGGGCGCGAGGGCGGCACGGGCGCGTGGCTATGGAACCGTTATCACGCTGTGCCCCACGACTGGCGCATCGGCGTGCCTGTGGGCAGCCCGCTCCAGCAGGCGTACAGAGTACACTGGTCGAACGCGCTGATTGTGTATCTCACTCGCGAAGGTGT
>JARJMV020000130.1 GCA_029335935.2 bacterium | reverse complement strand
GGGGCATATCGATGGGCAGGCGGAGGAACGATTTGTCCATCCACGGCGCGACAGGTTCCAGCCAGTCCGCGCCGCTTTGTATCGCTTCGCGTAGCCTCTGTTCCGTCAGCACGCCCACAGGCGCGCCGTACTCGATAATCGCCAGCATGCCTGCGCCGCCCTGCGTCATCAGCTCCGCCGCCCGCAACAGGCTATCGTCGGGATAGGCGGGCATCACGCGCTGCAGTTTATCCGCCACAAAGAGTTTCTCGCTCATTCCTGCGCCAGTTGCTGGTCATACTGCAGATATCGGTCGTACTCCAGCAGTTCATAGAGTTCCGCGCGGGTCTGCATCGCGTCGAGCATCGGGGTTTGCGTGCCGTGCTGTTTGAGGCACAGCAGGGTCTGCTCGGCGGCTTTCATCATCGCGCGGAAGCAGCTCATCGGGAAAATCACCATCTTGTAGCCCATCTGCGCGAACTCGTTCACGGTTAGGTAAGGCGTTTTACCGAACTCGGTCATGTTCGCCATGAGGGGTGCGGACACGGCGCGGGCGAACCGTTCGAACTCGTCAGGCGACTGGAGCGCTTCGGGGAAGATGGCGTCTGCGCCTGCCTGCAGGTAGCGTTTCGCACGCTCGATAGCGCCCTCCAGCCCCTCGATGGCGCGGGCGTCCGTGCGGGCAATCACCACGAAGTTCGGGTTGCTCCGCGCGTTCACCGCCGCCTTGATTTTGGCGACCATCTCGGCGACGGGAACCAGCTCCTTGCCTTCCAAGTGCCCGCAGCGTTTGGGGTTGATTTGGTCTTCGATGTGGATGCCTGCCAGCCCTGCCTGTTCGAGCATGCGCACGGCACGGGCGGTCTGCAGCGCGCCGCCGTAGCCCGTGTCGGCGTCGGCAATCGCGGGGATGTTCACCACGGCGGTAATATAGTGGCACACCTGCGCCATCTCAGGCAGGTTGATAAAGGCGTGGTCGGGCAGTCCGAGCAGGCTGTTGGTGACGCCTGCGCCTGAGATGTAGAGCGCTTCGAAGCCGTGAAACTGCACCAGTCGGGCGAGGGCGGCGTTGAACACGCCCGGAATCACCACGACATTGCGCTGCTCCCAGAGCAGGCGGAGCCGTGCGCCGGGGTCTTCCAGTCGCGCCTCGCCCAAGAGTGGGAAGTTCATTCGCCTCGCCTGCCCAGCATTAGGATATCGGCGCGAGTGAGCGTGACCACCTTGCGCACGCGCTTGTATTCTACCTCGCGCGTGGGGTTCTCCACTTCACGGCGCACTGTATCAGAGACTTTCGCGTAGCGCGGCACACCGACGGGCGAAGGCTTCTCGCGCACCGTCTCCAGATACCGCGCATCGTAGATCCCCACACCATCCGAGCCGATACGGTCTTGAATGTTCGGCGAGGCGTAGCGCGGCTCAAAGATGAACTCCACCTCGTACTCCTCCGCCTTGAACGGGTACATCTTCGGGTCTTTGCTCATGTCGATCTCGCGGCGGAACTTCTCCTCGCGCACCGCCAGCGAATCTTGCATATAGGTCTGCTTCGAGTCTACCTCGAAGGTGAAGGTCTTGAGCGCTTTGGGGCTGTATTCGAGCGTTTTCCCCTTGTCGCGCAGGATGACCGTCACGCGGCAGCCGATCGTGGGGATGCCCAGCCTACCTTCCACCAGCAGCACGCGCGGGCGCACCACCTTCACCGTCGCGTCGAACTCCAAGTCTACAGGCGGCTGCGTTTCAGGATTCGGTCCGTAGCGGCGTAGCAAGTCGAGGATCGTGTCTTCCAGGTTCTTCTGGCGCACATCGTAGAGGTTATTCGACTCCCAGTCCTTGCCGCGCTCTTTCTCGGCGTCCAAGAAGAGCTTGCCCCAGTAATCGACGGCTTCATCGAACCGCCCCGACTTGAACAGCGCGTGGGCGAGCATGTGTCGCCGCGCAGGGATCATACCCGGATACTCGTTGGAGAGCTGCATCCACGGCGCGGCGTTGGTGGGGTCTTGGATTTTGTGGTAATACATCCAGCCCATCTCGAAGTAGAGGTCCCACACGGCAGGGTTGTTCTGGATGCCCTCCTCAAGGAACTTGAGCGCCATCGGGATGTAGCGTCGGTCGGAGCGTTGCGACTCGTCAGTGAAGTTGTAGCCCATGTGCCAGGCGCCAGTGGAGTAGACATCGATGTTGTGCGGGTCGAGCCAAGTCACGAGGCGCAGCATCGGCAGCACGGCGTCGTAGTTGCCCGAATCGAAAAAGCCGTCGGCGCGCACCCACAGTATCGCCGCCATAAACTCGCGGAAGCCCGCCACCGCCACCAGCAGCTGTTCGGGCGCAAGTCCGATGGGCGTCGCCTGCTTCGGCGCGTAGTTGCGCACCCACAGCGGGAAGACGCGCGCCTGTAAGGCGGCCTGTATCAGCAATAACACCACAATCGCGACCCAAAGCTTCGAATGATTGCGTTTCATCGGGAATCACCTCAAGAATCGTTGGCGTCGATCCCGCGCTCTGAGAGTACGGCGCGGAGTCGGCTCCCACACCACCCACTTGCCACACCGCTTCGTGCTGAGCCGTTCGAGGATTGCCCGATCGTCTTCGCTCGTCGCGATGGGAGCGCGCGCGGACCGACGGGCTGGTTTCGGCTCGGCGACAGTAGCCCTCGCGAACATCGCCTACGATTATACCCCAACCGCACATGTGACAGCCCCCTCTCGGGGGAGAGGGGGCTGGGGACAGAGGTGGGGATATTTCGCGTGCTTACTGGCGGCTGCGGCGGCGCAGTCCGAGCAGACCCGCCACGCCCACGCCCAGTGCAATCAGACTGGCAGGCTCGGGCACGACCTGACCGCGCACCTCCACCAAGTCGTAGCGCACGGTGCCATTCGTGAAGTAGTCGCGCCCCGACGCGGCGGCTTCATACTCACCGCTGGGTCCGAACTCCGCCAAGATGCGGAACGCGAAGTTGGGGTTGTTATCGGCTTGCGTGTCGCCAGTGAAGTCCACGAGGAAACGGGTATTTGAGTTGTTCGGACCCCACCACCAGTCACCGCCTCCTGCAACCAGCTGCGGACCGTTAATCCAGTTCGCCCCGTCGTAGGTGTATTGGAAGCGTAGGTACTTGGAAGCGGTGTTGCTCCAGCGCACATCGAACTGCACCGTTATATTCATATAGCCCGTCGTCGGCGTGTTGAAGACGATGCCCGCCGTCAGGTTACCTGTGCCTTGAGCTGGATAGGTGGTCGTGTTGTAGGCACGATTGGTACTTGAGCTACCCTCCAGTGGCGACCCTGCGGCGAAGGTTGCCGTCGTGCCGCCCACTAACGCGAGCGAGCTGCTCGAGGCGTTCACTCCGCCATCGGCAGTTGTGTTGTTGTCGTTGAAGTCCCAAAGCACGAGTTGCACAGGCTGCGCCTGTGAAAGACCGAGCATAACAGTTAGAGCGCCAAGCGCGACTAAAGGGCGCGTCATCAAAGAGCCTCTCATTTCAGTTTACCTCCTGCTCCATGTCGAGCTGGCAATATTGAACCTGTGTGATTATTAAAGAGTGGTTAAGTAGGGCTGACAAGGGTTTTGGCTTTGGATTCAGGCACGGCGTTGGTGCGTCTGGGTGGGACGCCAAGCATGGCGTCCCACCTGTGCTGGTCGTCGGCGTGGACGCCGACGCAACGTGGTGCGACGGCATTCCTGC
>JARJMV020000129.1 GCA_029335935.2 bacterium | reverse complement strand
GGCACAATCGGGCGCGCCTCGCCCTTGAGTTGGCGCACCGATTCGTCGCTGTTGACGCCCACCACCAGTAGATCGCCGAGCCGTCGCGCCTCCTGCAGGTAGCGCAAGTGTCCCACATGCAACAGATCGAAACAGCCATTTGTCAGCACGATCCTCAAGCCTGCCGCACGCCAAGTGGGAGCGAGCGCTGCTAACTGTTCACGCGAGAGGAGCTTCGATTCGGCGGTGCGCATAGCTATTGGTTATTCGGCTCGTGAGTGGGCGCTACGAGCTCAATTTCGAACAGGTTACTCCAGCGTTTACCCGTGACGAAGATGCGTTTCTTCTGGCGGTCGTAGGCGATGCCGTTCAGCACATCTTCCAGTCCGCGATTGGGCGTCGGCAGCCCCTCCATGTCCACCCACGCCTTCACGACGCCCGTTTGCGGGTCGATTCGGGCAATCATGTCGCTGTACCAGATGTTCGCCCAGATTTCACCTTCGATATATTCCAGTTCGTTGAGGTTCTTCACGAGTTCGCCGCTGGCGCGCACTGTGATTTTGCGCACCTCTACGAAAGTGTCGGGGTCGCGGAAGGTGATGGTTGCGCTACCGTCGCTCATAATTAGGTGCTTGCCGTCGTTGGTGAGTCCCCAGCCCTCGCCGAAGTAGCGGAACTGCGTGAGCTGATTGAAGGTTTTTCGGTCATACACAAAGCACACGCCGTTTTGCCAAGTGAGTTGGTAGATTTTGTCGCCGAGCAGGGTGATGCCTTCGGCGAAGAACTCGTTGGCGAGTCGATGTATCTGCACGACGCGCCCGGTGCGTAGCTCCACGCGCCGCAGCGAAGACTTCCCGTTCAGCCCCGTGCTTTCGTATAGGTAGCCGTCGTGGAACTCCAGTCCTTGGGTGAATGCCTCTTTGTCGTGTGGGAAGGTGTTCACGATGCGGTAGCGGAACACGGGTATCTCGGAGTCGGGTTCAGAGCTGGGAGGCGGCGCGGTCGTATCGGCGGGCGGTTGCGACGGCGCGCTGTTGCCTGTCGTCTGACAGGCGTATAGCGCGAACGCCAGCCCGACCGCACAGCTCATCATCCACCAACGCGCCATAACGCCCATAGGATACCTCACCAACGCGAGTCTGCAGGTATAATACGCCTGAGATGGCAACCATCGAACTGGTGAATCGTAAGTTTCCTGAGTGGCTCAAGGTGCGCCTACCGAAGCCTGAGAAGGTGCAGCAGGTGGAGCAGATGATGCGCGAGGCGCGACTGCATACGGTGTGCGAGAGCGCGCGATGCCCCAACCTGCCCGAATGCTGGTCGAAAGGCTCGGCGACCTTCATGATTCTGGGCGACATCTGCACGCGCCACTGTGGGTTCTGCGCTATCAAGACGGGCAAGCCGCTGGCGTTAGACCCCCAAGAGCCGCAGCGACTTGCCGACGCCGCCCAGCGCATGGGGCTGAAACATATCGTGGTGACCTCCGTCGCCCGCGACGACCTGCCCGATGAGGGCGCTGGTCAGTTCGCCGCGACCATCCGCGCCCTGCACCAGACCATCCCCAACGCGATTGTGGAGGTGCTTACCCCCGATTTCAAGGCGAAACGCTGGTGCATCCAGCGCGTGGTGGACGCTGAGCCAGAGATATTCAATCATAACATCGAGACGGTGGAACGGCTGCAGACCATCGTGCGCCCGCAAGCCCGCTACGACCGCTCGCTGCAGGTGCTACAGACCGTGAAGCAGATGAACCCCGCAATCTACACCAAGTCGGGCATTATGCTGGGGCTGGGCGAGACGCGCGAAGAGGTGCTGCAGACCATGCGCGACTTGCGTAGCGTGGGCGTGGACGCGCTGACCATCGGGCAATACCTGCGCCCGACTCAACGACACCTGCCCGTGCAGGAGTATGTCCACCCCGACCAGTTCGAGGAGTATCGCATGTTGGGGGAGGCGATGGGCTTCCTGTTCGTCGCGTCGGGACCGTTCATTCGCAGTTCGTATAATGCGATAGCGTTCTCGCAGCGCGTGATGGCAGAGAGGCTCGCAAAAGTTGGTGCGGTGGAGAGCGCATAGCCTATTCGGGTGGCTTGGTGGGCTACTGCTGACGCTGCTGCCCGTGGGGCTAATGGCGTTGGCGGGGCTGATATACCTATGGCAGGTCAAACTCGCTGTAGAAGACAGTTTGCCCGACGCCATCCGAGAGTACGCGCGTCGTCAAGCCGATTTGGAGGTCGCGCTCGAACGCGCCTCGCTGAGCTGGCAGGGCGTGCGAGTGGTCAACGCGGAGGTACGCACGCTCCGAGGCGAACGGCTGTTCCGCGCACGCCTCATCGAGGCGCGATTGCCCCGTAGCGGCGAACCTCTCACCCTCGAGATCGACCGCCCCGAAGTGTGGCTGCAGCGCGACCGTCGCGGCGTATGGAATATCGAGCCACTGCTGCGGCAGCCGCGCCCGCCCGAACCGACGCCCCTCACCCTGCGCGTCATCGCCCGCCAAAGCGCGGTCTACTACGACGACCTCCTGCCGCGAACGCCTGTGCGTGCGACCTTGTGGGCCGAGGAGTTCACTTACAGCCAGCCACGAATCGGCGCATACCTAACCGTGCGCGGCGTAAGCGACGCGCTGGGCAACCTCGTGGCGCACGCGACTTCCGACGGCGCGCGCTGGCTTATAACGCTCAACGCCGACAGCGCCCGACTCACGCGCTTCAAATCCTACCTGCCCGAAACGGCGTTTGACCTGCAGGGTGCGGTCGCTCAACTGACCGTGCAGGTACTCTACGAGCCGAATCAGCCGCTGCGTGTGCAGGGTGTGGCGCAGGGCGTCGCCCAGAACCCGACCTATCGCGCCAAGCGGTTGCCTCACCGTGAGGCGGAGTTCCACCTGTCGTTCACCGAGTCGGGGCTGGACGGCGTGGCGCGCACACGCGATGGGCGGCTCGCTGCGCAGGGCGTGGTGGACTGGTCGAAGTCGCCCGTGCAGTTTGCGGCGCAGGTGGAGGCGTTCGGCGACGACGCCACGGCGTGGCTGCGCCTGCTCAGCGACGAGCCGCCCCCTGCGCAAGGCAGATACCAAGCGCGTCTGCGCATCGAGGGCGACTGGGAGAACCCCACGATTGTCGGCGCGGCGCGCCTGCAACGGCTACGCACGCCACAGGGGGACCTGACCGACCTGCGTAGCCCTGTTTACTTCGCGCAGGGGCGACTGCTGCTCCCCGACTTGAACGCCGTCTACGCGGGGCGTCCGATACGCGCCAAGCTCGCGCTGGATACGCGCCCCGAAACGCCCCAGCTCCAGCTCTACGCCGCCGTGAGCCGCCTGCCGCTGGAGCGCGCGCCCGCCCTGCGCGAGCAGAACCTGCGCGGCATGGTGGACGCCTCCATCATCGCCTACGGCGACTGGACGAACCCGATTGTAGAGGCGAACCTGTTCAGCGACGCGCTCGCCTACAACGGGCGACGACTGGGCGGCGCACGGGCGCGTATCCGCTACGCGCACGGGAACCTGCTAATCCCGCTCGCGATTGTGCAGGGCGCAGCAGGCGCGGCGCAAATCACAGGCGAAATCCGAGACGCGCTGGCGGATGACCCACGCTTAGACCTCTCGATCGAGGCGACCGAGTTAGACCTGAACTTGCTCGCAGGGTTGCTGGGCTACGACGAGTCGCAGGCGCAGCGTGTGGATGGCGTGGGCTACCTCACGGCGCAGGTGCGCGGCAGTCTCCGCGCGCCTGAAGCCGTCGCCGAGATGGTGGTGTTCGACGGCAGGCTGGGCGATCTCGGCGCAGAGATTGCCGTGGCGAACTTGAACCTGTTGCAACGCGAGGTGCGTATCGCCGAGTTGCAAATCCTGCGCCGCGCGGCGCAACTCGTCGCCTCAGGCACAGCGACCCTGCCCGAAACGCCTGACCAGCCGCTTCAGTTCCAACTGCAGGGCAACCTCTACGAGTTCGATTTGGCAACCGTTCCTGATTGGCTGCGCCGCGAGCTACCGATAGCAGGCGTCGCCTCAGGCGCGTTCACAGCGCAGGGCGCGCCTGAAGCGTTTACCGTGAACGCGCAGCTGAACGCCGAGAGCCTGCAGATCGAGCAAACCGTGCTACGCGAGAATCGCGCGCAGCTGAGCGTGCGCGTGCAGAACGGCGCGACGGAGGCGACGCTGGAGAGGCTGGAGTCGCAAGTAGGGGGCGGCGCGCTGACCGCGAGTGGACGATGGCGCTCCGATGGCGCGTTCGAGGCGCGCTGGCAACTCCAAGACGCGCCGCTCAGCGTGCTGACGCCTTACCTACCTGTGGAGTATCGCCTCGCGGGGCGCGCCTCGCTCACAGGCGAAGCGTCGGGTACGCTCGAACAGCCCACACTGCAGGCGCGCCTACTTGCCGATTCGCTCGCGCTCAACGGCGCGACGCTGGGCGCGCTGGAGGCGACGCTCGACGCCGCGCTCAGGGGGCGCGAAGCGGGCGTGCTGCGCGCCCAACTCGAACTTCAGCCCCCCAGCGGCGTCGTGCAAGTCGCCGAGTGGCTCTACGACTTAGAACAGAACGCCCTCGCGCTAACTGCCCGCGCCGACTCGGTCAGCATCGAGTGGCTGCGCCATGTGGCGGGGGCGATACCCAACGCCGTGCCGCCTGAAGTGGCAGAGCGGCTCGCGACTTTGCAGGGCGTGGTGCAAGCGGAGCTGAACTTGCAAGGCGCGCTGAGCCAGCCGACAGCGACGCTGACCCTCAACGCCGAGACGCTACAGTGGCGCGCGCAATCGCTGGGGCAGCTGAGCCTGCAGGCGCGCTGGCAGGGCGAATCGGAGGTTGTGCTGCCCCCAGACGCCGCGCCCCTCGAGCGCGCCGCCGAATCGCTCCGACGCCTGCGCACCCAACGCGCCGAACTCGCTCAACTGAGATGGCAGAGCGAGACCGCCCGCTTGGAAGGGCGCGGCGTCTATACCCCCAACTCGCTCAGCGCGGATTTCGAAGTCGCGCAACTGCCCCTGCGCTGGGCGCGGCTGTGGGAGCCAGCCCTGCCAGAGTTCGACGGCGCACTCGACCTCAGCCTCCTCGCGCAGGGCAAGCCCGAAACGCCTGAACTGACCCTCAGCGCAACCGTCAGCGCCCTCACCTACGGCGACTACACCGTGGACCAAATCCTCTTCAGCCAAATCGATGTGCGCGAGGGCGCGATACGCACCGACGACGCGCTGATTCGCATGCGCGAGTACCAGGCGCGTCTTTCAGGCGAGCTGCCGTTCCACTGGTCGCCGCTGCGCGTGCCCGATGACGAGCCGATTAAGGTGCAGGCGCGCCTGCGCGAGCAACCCCTCACGATACTCAGTCTCTTCGCGCCGATTGACCCCACGCGCACGCAGGGCACGCTGGACGCCTCTATCGAGATTACAGGCACTTTGGCGAGTTGGCAGCCGCGCGGACGACTGCAAATCGCCGATGGCGCGCTGGGCATCGAGAACTTGCGCACTGCGCTGCAGGAGATAGGCTTGGTGGTGGAGTTCGACGGGCGCGAGGCGCGAATGGTGCAGGCGCAAGCGCGCTCTTCGGAAGGCGGTTCCCTGCAACTAACAGGCGACATCCAACTGACCGACGAGCAGCCCGTCGCGAATGTTCGAATCGTCGCTGACGGGTTCACTGTGAACGAGCCGAAGCTACCCGTGTTGGAGGGCAGTGCGCAGGCGGTCATCTCAGGGACAGTGCAGGTGCAGGGCGCGCTGGCGCAGCCGCAAGTACAGGGCGCGTTGCAGGTGCAGCGCGGCTTTGTGTATCTGCCGTCCGAGTTCGCCCCGCGCGAGGGCGGCGAGCCGCTGCCCATCGCCCCACGCTTCGATGTGCGCATCGAGGTCGCCGAAGGGTTCAACTTGCGCAACCCGAACCTCGACGCGAAGCTGGAGGGCGCGCTCCAAGTGGGCGGCGCGCTCCAGTCGCCCACGCTGTCGGGCGAGTTCAGCCTGCTCAGCGGCGCGCTGAGCCTCCCCACCGCACGGCTGCGCATCGAACCCGACAGCATCGCGCGACTGAACTACCCCTTCAGCAGCCCCACAGGCGAGACGATTGCCCGAATCGATCTCGATGTGCGCGCCAGCACAACCGTCGTCGCGCCTGACTTCACGGGCGACCCCGTCCGCTATCGCGTGGAGGTCGATGTGCGCGGACCGTTAGACGACCCCGAACAGCTCCAGCTCACCGCGCGTTCCGACCCGCCCGGCTTGTCCGAGCAGCGCATCTTGAGCTTGCTGGGGCGCGGGCAAGTGTTGGCAGCCATCGCACGCGGCGCGAACCCCGCCGATGTGTTTCGCGAGCAACTCGGCGACATCCTCAGCGCACAGGTGCTGCCCGGACTCTTCGCGCCGCTGGAAACAGGCATCGCAGAAGCGTTCGACTTGGAGCAGTTCTCGCTGGACTACACAGGGCTACGCCCAGCAAGCCTCTATCTGGTAAAGAACCTCTTCAACGGCGTGGGCGTCGCGTATCGGCGCGGAATAGGCGTGGCGAATAACGAGTATCAAGTGCGCCTGTTCTACCGACTGCCGTTCCGCAACCGATTGCTGCAGCGGCTGCGCGTGGGCTTCGGATTCGATCACACCGACGCGCGATTTGTATTTATCGAGGGGAGCGTGCTATTCCGATAGACTACGGCGCCTGCTCCAGCAGTTTGAGGGCGCGTTCCAGCGTGCCGAAATCGCGTGCGCCTTGCCACCAGAATCGTATCGCGCCTTGAGTATCAATCAGAACCGTTTGGGGTACGCCGTCGATATCGAAGGCGCGGGCAATCGCCTCTGTGCCCAGCGCTTGGGGGTAGCGGACGCCTTTCTCGGCGCAGAACTTTCTCAAGCCGCGCTCACCCTCTGGCTCATCGAACGCGACGCCGACCATCAGCACGCGCGCGCTGTAGGTCTCGTGGAACTTGGCGAAATCGGGCAGCTCCATCTGGCACTCGCCGCACCAAGTACCCCAGAAGTTGATAAGCAGCGGCTTGGGCGGGCGTCGGAGATCGAGGGTCTCGCCGTCGAGCGTGCGCAGCGTCAGGTTCGGCGCTGCGATTGTCCGCGTCGGATGGATAGGCGGCGAACGCAGGGTGGGGTACTGGCGTTGCGCGTTGCGATACCACTGGAGCCACTGGCGGCGCACTTGGGCGCGTTTTGTGGGCGGGTCGGTGTAGCGAGCGTGGAACGGCTGGTTCGTAATCGCTCGTAGCGCACCCATCGCCATCTGCTGGGTCTGGTCGTTGGGGTCTTCGCGCAGGATGTCCATCAGCGCGGCGACGGCGCGCGGGTCGCGCATACTCTGCAGGTGTGTTATTGCCGTCTGGCGGAGCTGGGTGTCGTGGTCGGCGAGGCATGTCATCAGCAGTTGGAACGCCTCCTCGCGCGGTTGACGGGTCGCCATCTCCGCGACGCGCAGGCGCACGGGTGAGGCGACATCGCGTAGCGCCTCGCGCAGCAGGACGCGCGCCTCAGGCAGGTCGAGACGCGCAATACCCTCCACCGCGGCCGTGCGGACAGCGATTGGCGTGTTCGGCGAGAGATAGCGACGCAGTTCGGCGAGTTGCTGTTCGGGGGGCAGGCTCGCGAGCGCGTCGATGCGTTGCTGGGCGCGCGCCTCCTCCGCGTGCATCCGCTCGTGTGGGTCTTGCGGCTGATACAGCATCCGCACGGTAATCGCCGCGCCCACCAACACCAGTGCCAGTAGCCACCGTCTGCTTCGTCGCATCGATTATCGATAGAGGGTGCGCACAAACGCTGTTGCGAGTGTGCCCCCGTCGCGCAGCGAGAGCGCACGCACGCGCGCCACATCCTGCGCAGGGCGGCGCACACGGGGCACAAACACCGCCACTGAGACCAGTGCGCTCTCGTTCGGCGCAATCACAGGCGTCGTCGCAGGGCGCGCCTCCGTGCGCCAACCGTTGCCGTCTACCAAAATCATATACTGCTGTGCGTACCGACTGCGATTGCGCACGAATAATCGATACTCCACAACGCGCGGGGTGGTCGTGTAGCCTGTCGTGTAGCCGGGTTCCACCACAATGCCCGATTCCGCCGTGAGTTGGAGCAGTGGGTCTTTCAAAACGCCCTCGCCCCACACCCACTCCCAAGCGGCGAGGTCGTTGCGCAGGTAGAGCTCAAAAAAGGCGGTGAGCAGGCGTCGGGTGATCTGCAGCTGCGTCGCACGGGGCAGCGGGCCGCTGTCGCAGCCGAACACGGAGGTATCTTGGAATCCACAGTGCCAACCGCCTTGGATCACGGGCAGTAGTTTCGGCGCGAAACCCGCGTTATACATGCGTAGCCCATTATTATTGAGGGGCGTGATTGTGTCTGCGCTGCCCGAAATCAGGCAGTGGGGCGCGGTCACATTCGGCGAGGCTTGGATGGCGGACGGGTTGGTCTCCGCAGCGGCGAGGTTCGCAACGGCTTTGATGCGCGTGTCTGCCGCCGCTGCCAGAATGCTCGCGCCGCCGCCCATCGAATGCCCCAACACGCCGAACCGATCGGTCGCAACCTGCCCGAACAGCGTCGACGCAGGGTCGGCGTTCTGCTGCTCCAGATAGGTGAGGCAATAACGCATATCTTCCGAATAGGCGCGGTGGTTGGGGAACAACTCCGACGCCGACTCGGTGGCGATGACAAAGTAGCCCCAAGAGGTGAGGTGTTCCAGAATCGAGCGGTAGCGTTCGGGGGGTTGCAAGAACCCGTGTCCGAAGCTGACGGCGGGGTAGGGCGCGCCGCTGCCGTCGTAGGGCGCGTTGTCGCCTGTCGCCGTCGCGGGATAGTAAAGTTGCGCGTTGAAGGTCGTGTTGTTCGGGCGACGCACGGTCACGCGCCGTCGCCCAGCGCGATAGACGCCTGGTGCTGCGTAGTCAGATTTCATGGCTTGGCTCGTGAACTAAGTATTCTGTTGGAGCGCCTGGTAGACGCTTGCCAGCGTGTTTTCCAGCTCTTTCTGCGTTGCGGTGAGGGTAAGGTCGGCGCGGGTGCGCTCCAGCACGGCGCGGAGCGCGTCGCAGGCGCGGCGCAGCCCTGCCGTCACGGCGTCGGGATAGTCGAAGGTCACCAGCTCATCGTAGATTTCGTCCATCACGCCCAGCAGGGTCTCGGCATGGTTGAGTTCGCCCGCGCGCAGCAGGTCCAGCACATAGCGTCGGCACTCGGAGGCGGCTTCGGCGATGCCGTTCAGGTAGGCAGGAGCTTCCACGCCGAGCTCGTCGGGTTCGGGCAGCGCGTCGCCCAGCACGATGGCGTACAGCGTTTCGCCTTCCACATACTCTTTCTCAGCGTCGTGTAGGAACCCTGCGTAGTAGATGCTGGGATAGGGGCGCAGCTGCTCGCGGGCGTGGCTGATTTCGTGATGCGCTTCCGTGAGCAGTGCTCGGCAGGTCTCGAACTCGTGGCGGTGCAGGCTGCGGATGGCGCGAGCGCAGAGTTGAGTCGCTTTACGGCACGCTTGTAGCCCCACCTCACGCGCTTGGTGACGCTGTTCGATCTGCTGGCGCAGCTGCTCGGCGATTTCGCTCCAGTGGTTCATAAGAAGGAGTATACCTGGCTAAACCGCTTCGGGTTCATCCAATAGTTCGCGGGTCTCCTCGCGTTTGTAGTCGCACTCGGCGTTGCTGCACACAATCTGGCGCGAGGCGGCGCGCGCTTTCACTTTCTCGACCAGCGGCGCGCGGCAGTTGGGGCAGAGTTCGCCTGTCGGTTTGTCCCAAGTGAGCAGTTGGCACTCGCGGTTGGAGCAGGCGTAATACACGCGCCCCTTTTTGGATTTGCGCTGCACCACCTCGCCCGACTGACACATGGGGCAGGCGATGCCCGTCGCGCCTGCAGGGAGCGTGACTTTGCAGTCGGGGTAGCGCGAGCATGCCAGAAACTCGCCGTAGCGTCCGCTGCGCAGCACCATCGTCGCGCCGCAGGTCGGGCAGAGCCGTTCGGTCTCGATGACGGGCATCTGCACGCGCTCGTCGCTGTGCATCGCGACCGCCACCTTCTGCTGGAACGGCTGATAGAACGCGCGCACCACCTGCACCCAATCCGCTTTGCCCTCTTCCACCGCGTCTAACTCCTCTTCCATGCGCGCGGTGAACGGCACATCGAACAGGTCGGGGAAGTGTTTCACGAGGTAATCGTTCACCACCTCGCCCAGCGGCGTGGGTTTGAAGGCGCGGTTCTCCAGCGTGACATAGCCGCGGTCTTGGATGGTGGATAGGATGGCGGCGTAGGTGCTGGGGCGTCCGATGCCGTTCTGCTCCAGCGTTTTGACCAGCGTCGCTTCGGTGTA
This sequence comes from bacterium, assembly GCA_029335935.2. Classification (GTDB taxonomy): domain Bacteria; phylum Armatimonadota; class Fimbriimonadia; order Fimbriimonadales; family GBS-DC; genus GBS-DC. The sequence continues at coordinate 1,776 of JARJMV020000129.1, read as the reverse complement.
GCGTGGGGGCGGCTGCGTGAAGTGTTGCGAGGGGGTGAGCGCGAGCAGGTCGAGCAGTTCGCCTTGTTGCAGCGGGGGCAAGGGCGGCAGCTCCTCCTCGTCGCGTTCGGCGGTGTCTTTACCCTCCTTGTAGAGGCTCAGGAACCCCTCAAACAGCACCACTGTGCCCGACGCGCGGAACAGATACTCCTTCGCGCGAATGTTGACGCTGGTGACCTCCAGTTGCGCCTCTGCCATCTGGCTCGCCACGAAGCGTTTCCAGATAAGCTCGTACAGGCGGTACTGTTCGGGCGTGAGGTAGGGCTTGACATCGTTGGGCGTGCGGTTCACATCGGTCGGGCGGATGGCTTCGTGGGCGTCCTGTGCGCCGCCGCGCGTTTTGTATTGGCGGGGCTTGGCAGGCAGATACTCGGCGGGGTAGTGCGCCTGAATGAAAGTGCGCGCCATCTGCAGCGCCTCGTCCGAAAGGCGCACGGAATCGGTGCGCATATAGGTAATCAAGCCGACCGAGCCTTCGTCGCCCAAGTCCACGCCTTCATAGAGCTGCTGGGCGACTTGCATGGTGCGCTTGGCGGAGTAGCCGAGCTTGCGCGACGCCTCCTGTTGGAGCGTGCTGGTGATGAACGGCGGCGGCGGCGTGCGCTTGCGCTGACGCTTCTCCACCGATTCCACAATGTAGGGCGCGCCCTGCAGGTCGTGCAGCACGGCGTTGGCATCGGCTTCGGTTTTGAGCTCAAGTTTCGCGTCGCCTTTCTGACGCAACTCGGCTTCGAAGGGGAAGTGTTCCTTTTTGGGGGTCAGCGTGGCGGTGATTTTCCAGTACTCTTCGGGCGTGAAGGCGCGGATTTCGCGTTCGCGTTCCACGATTAGGCGCACGGCGACGGTCTGCACGCGCCCTGCGCTGAGCGGTTTGCGCCCGCCGCGCGTCTTGCGCCACAGCAACGGGCTGACCTCGTAGCCGACCAGCCGATCCAGCACACGGCGCGCCTGCTGCGCGTTCACACGGTCCATATCGATAGCGCGCGGGTTCTGCAGCGCGCGCTTTACGGCGTTGGCGGTAATCTCGTTGAACTCGATGCGTTGCGCGTTCGGCAGCTGTAGCGCTTGCTGGATGTGCCAAGCAATCGCTTCGCCCTCGCGGTCGGGGTCGGTGGCAAGGTAGACCATCGGCGCGCCGTTCGTGACCGTTTGCAAGCGATTGAGCGTCTCCTTGCGTTCGGGCAAGGGCGTATAGGTCGGTGCGAAATCGTGGTTCACATCCACGCCGAGCTTCGACTTGGGCAAATCGCATACATGCCCCATCGAGGCTTCAATCGTGTAGGCGTTGCCGAGAATCTTGGCGAGCGTGCGCGTCTTGGCGGGCGATTCGACGATAATCACGGGCTTGCCCGACGGGGCAGGCGTCGCTTTCGCTTTGGCTCGCGTGGACGCGCCCGACTTGCGCGTGGTACTCTTCGTGGAACGAGTGGTCTTCTTTGCCATAGCAACCGTCCCTTGTACGGGCAAGCAATTTACCTAATCCAAAGCGGACATGTCAAGACATATTGAGGGTGTTCGAAAAATCACGGGAGCCACCCAATCGCCCCCCACCTGCACCAGCCCTACCAAGTGCCACAACACCCACATCCGCCACACCTGACCGCGAGCGCTCTGAAGGCGAACGCGCCTCCGCAGAACTCCCGTACGCCTGCTTCATACTTGCATTGGCTCTGTCCGAGAATGCGATAGACCAGCGTACTCAAAGCAGGCAGGGCATGGTTGGGGAGTGTCTCAAGG
>JARJMV020000125.1 GCA_029335935.2 bacterium | reverse complement strand
TCTATGTGCCGCGCAAGGGCGAGACGCCGACGACGCCCACCATCGTCCACAAGCCCGACGCGCCCCGCACACCGCGCCCCGAAACGCCCAAACCCGCCGCACCACGCTTCCCGATAGACCTCAACACGGCTACCGCCGAACAGCTGGAGGCGATACCTGGCATCGGTCCCGTGTTGGCGCAGCGAATTGTGGACTACCGACACGCGCACGGGCGGTTCCACTCGGTGGAGGAGCTGCTGGAGGTGTCGGGCATCGGACCGAAGCGACTGGAGAACATGCGCCCGTATGTGACCGTGAAGTGATTACACACCCAGCAGGCGTAAGATATTCTCAAGGTATCGGACGCTAAGCTCGGTCATGCGTGTGCTCATGCCGACCAGCGCAGGCAGGCTGGCTCCCAACGCGACGACGCCGACCGCGATTTTCGCGGGCATGCCAATCAGCCACACGGGGATTTGTGGCGCCGCGCGCGAGACCGCCGCCATCGCGCCATCCACCACCAGCAGCACGCCGCCCGCAGGCGCGGCAATCTGCACGCAAAGCATCATCACCTCGCCGCCCAGCCGCGTCGCCGTTGCCAAACTGCCGTCCGCCCATCCGCTAAGACCGCCCAGCCCCGCGCCCGCCTCGAAACTCCGCGCCAACGCCAACAGCAGCCAATAGTGCCCGTTCACCAGCGCAAAGAGCGTCATCGCCAGCATGTAATGGAACTGAGCCAGGAGCGTTGTGGGGAATGAAGCGACAGGGTTGAGCACCTGCATCAGGTTGAAGCCCATCATCGTATCCAACACTTCGCCCGCCATCACCGCCGCGCCGATAATCAAGCTCACCCCGTAGCCCATCGCTAAGCCAATCAACGCCTCGAGAACCAATCGCGCCAGCAGCGCAATCCACTCCGTGGGCGGTGCGCCGATGTGAGGCTGGATCACGGGCGCGAGCGCCAACGCCATCACTGCCGATAGCCCCACCCGTATCGGCGCAGGAACCAATCGGCTGCCGAACACAGGCGCAACCAACGCCAGCCCCGACGCCCGCACAAACGCCACCAAAAACGCCCAGAACCACCCGATATCAAGCGCCATACGCCTAAGGCGGCAGGTTAGTGAACACCTGCCGTGTGAACTCCACAATACGCATCAGCATCCAGCCGCCTGCAAACAGCATCACCAAGCCGACACCAATCATCTTCGGGATAAACTGCAGGGTCATCTCCTGAATCTGCGTCACGGCTTGGAAGACGCTCACCATCAGCCCAATCAGCAGCGCCGTGACGAGGATAGGCAACGCGACCTGCAACCCCACCAGCATCGCCTGACGCCCCAACTCCAGCACCTCGCCTTGGCTCATACTGCTAATTTTGGCGAGCCAAGCGGCTTTTTAGAGGGTAGGAAACTCGCGCGCCGCCGCGAAATAAACACTCGCCATGACCAAAGTCGGCATTATCGGTTTGGGCACGATGGGCGCACAACATATGGACGCCTACCGCGCGATGCCCGATGTGGAGGTCACCGCTGTGTACGACCACCACGCCGAGCGGGCGCAGGCGTTCGCCCAGAAATACAGCGTGCGCGTCGCAGAGAGTCTGAATGATTTGCTTGATCACTGCGAAGTGATTGATATCTGCACGCCCACCTATCGTCACGCAGAATATGCCCTGCCCGCGATAGAGGCAGGCAAGGCGGTCGTGTGTGAGAAACCGCTCGCACGCACTCTCGAAGACTGTGAGCGTATCGTGAACGCCGTGAAGCAGCGCAACACGCCGTTTATGCCCGCACATGTGCTGCGGTTCTTCCCCGAATACCGAACGGCGCATCATCTCGTGCAGAGCGGCGCGGTAGGAACCGTTGCTGCCGTGCGTATGCGACGCGGCGGCGACTTCCCGCGCGCCAAAAGCGATTGGTATGCCGATTTCGGCAAAAGCGGCGGCGTCATCTTAGACCTGATTATCCACGACCTCGACTGGCTGCTCTGGACGCTGGGCGCGGTGGAGCGCGTCTACGCCAAGGCGCTCACCTTCCGCAACCTCACCCACCTCGACTACACGCTCGTCACGCTCAAGTTCAAAAACGGCGCAGTGGGACATGTCGAGGGCACATGGTGCGACCCCGGCGGCTTCAAGGTGAACTTCGAGGTCTGTGGCGACTCGGGCATGCTGGAATACGACTCGGCACGCCAAGTTGCCCTGCAGATTGCCACGCGCGCCGACGGAGGCACAGGCGGCGGCGTGCAAGTGCCTGAAAGCCCCGCTACACAGAACCCCTATTATCTGGAGCTGCGCCACTTCATCGAGTGTGTACAAACAGGGCAGACGCCTGAAATCACCGTCGAGGATGGCTACAACGCGGTGCGTCTCGCACTCGCCGCTATCGAATCGGCACAGACAGGGAGGGCTATTGCACTATGAAGGTGAAAGTTGGCATCATGAGCTTCGCGCACCTACACGCCGACAGCTATGCGCACTGCCTCAAGGCGAACCCGAACGCTGAGTTGGTAGGGATTGCCGACCACGACTCTGCCCGTGCCCAAGCGAAGGCGCGTGAGTTCGAGACGCAGGCGTTCGACAGCTACGAATCCCTGCTGGCGTCGGACATTCAAGCAGTGATTATCTGCTCGGAGAACGCGCGGCATGCACCACTGGTGCAGATGGCGGCGGCATCTGGCAAACACATCCTGTGCGAGAAGCCACTTATGACCAAGTTGGACGACGGGAAAGCGATGTTGGCGGCGGCGCAGGGCGCAGGCGTCCAGCTGTTCACCGCCTTCCCGTGCCGATTCAGCCCTGCCTTCCAGCAGATGATGCGCCTCATTCACGCAGGCGCAATCGGCGAGCTGCTCGCCCTGCGCGGCACTAATCGCGGCTCCAACCCCGGCGGCTGGTTCAACGACCCGGAACTCGCAGGCGGCGGCGCGATGATGGACCACACCGTGCATGTGGCCGACCTCATGCGACGGCTCACAGGGCACGAAATCGTGGAGGTCTACGCCGAGACGGGCAACAATATGTTTCACGGCGCGTTCGACGACACCGCCATGCTCACGATGACCCTGCAAAACGGCGTGTTCGCCACGCTCGATTCGAGCTGGTCGCGCCCCAAGACCTTCCCCACCTGGGGCGATGTGACCCTCGCGGCGATAGGTACGCGCGGCGTAGTAGAGATGGACATGTTCGCGCAATACCTCGTCTACTACGACGACCGCGCTGGGCGCGTCAAGCAGCTCTTCTGGGGCGACCACATCGACTATCTGATGGTGGACGAGTTCCTGCGTGTGGTTGCGGGGGCAGAGCGACAGGCGCTGGCGACGGGTGAGGACGGCTATCGCGCAGCCGCTGTGGCGATTGCAGGGTACGAGTCGGTCAAGCGTCGCGAGCCTGTGCCCGTGCAGGCGTGATGGACGAGGGGGATCCCGTCTGAACGCAAGGGGTACACTCCACCTCGATGCGTACAGACATCATCGCAGCGATTGCCACGCCCGTCGGGGAGGGCGCGGTGGGAATCGTGCGCCTGAGCGGCGCAGGAGCAATCGCGCTGGCCGCGCGCGTCTTCCAACGGCGCGGTCGCCAACCCCTACAGAGCCACCGCGTCTACCACGGTGCCATCGTAGACCCCGACACGAACGAGATTCTCGATCGGGCGTTGCTCATTCCGTTCTTTGCGCCGCGCAGCTACACGGGCGAGGAGGTCGCCGAGCTGCACAGCCACGGCAGCCCGTATCTGCTGCAGCGCGTGCTGGAAATGCTCTGTCGACATGGAGCGCGTCCCGCCGAGCCTGGCGAGTTCACGCTGCGCGCCTTCCTGAACGGTAAGTTCGACCTCGCGCAGGCGGAAGCCGTCGCCGACCTGATACGCGCCCGCTCCGATGCGCAACTGCGGAGCGCACTCGCCCTCCACGCAGGCAAACTCTCGCAGCAAGTGCAACGCATCAGCGACGCGCTGCTCGGCATCGTCGCTCAGGTGGAAGCGCACCTCGACTTCTCGGAAGAGATTGGCGAGTTGAACCCCGACACACTGACACCCACCCTGCAGACACTTATCGAGCAACTCGATACGCTGTTGAAAGATGCACGCGCTGGGCGTATCCTGCGCGAGGGCGCGCGCGTGGCAATCGTGGGACGTCCCAATGTGGGTAAATCGTCGCTACTGAACGCGCTACTTGGCGAGGCGCGCGCAATTGTAACAGACATCCCCGGCACCACGCGCGACACTCTTGAGGAAAGCTTTCTGGTTGAGGATGTGCCCATGGTCATTCTCGACACGGCAGGTTTGCGTGAGAGCGCCGATGTAGTGGAGCAACTGGGTATCGAGCGCGCCCGCCGCGCCGCAGAGCATGCCGACCTGATCCTGTTTGTTTACGACCTCACCGCGCCCGACCGCGAAACCG
>JARJMV020000122.1 GCA_029335935.2 bacterium | reverse complement strand
GTAGACGACAGGCAGAATGCCCCGCACGCCTGCCACCGCCCCCGCGCGGAGCTGCGCGCCCTCCATCACTGCCGCATCCAGCTCCACCTCGCCCTCGCGGTTGGGCAAGCCGCCGTGGCCCACCGAGAGCACTGTCGGGTCGCGCTCGACCGACGCCGCGCCCTCCACCACCGCGTCCAGCAACCGCGCCGCCGAATCGTCCCACTGCGACTCTTGCCAACGCCGATACGCCGCCTCGACGCCCATGCGTCCGAACCACCAAGTCGCTGCGAAAAGCGTTTGCATCACATCTGCTCCAAGCTCGCCCTGCGTGAGCGCGTGTCTATCTGTGTGGCTTGTTGCGATTGGGAATCAATCACCAAACGCCTCCGTAAAGTGTACCTCGCGACGCCAGATGTCCGACGGTTCGACTCGTCGGCTTGCCGAACCCGCTCTCGCGGCGTTCGGCGAAAAACCCCGTATCCTTACAATAACCCCTTCGCGCGCAGTGTGGCAAGAATTAGTTGGCAGGTGGCAACGATGATGACTGCACTGAGCGATTTACGCACGGATGCTCTGCGCGAGATAGGCAATATCGGGTTAGGGGGCGCGGTGACTGCGCTGTCCGACCTGACAGGCGTGTTATTTACTCTGGAAGCGCCGCAAATCCACCGTACCGACACAGCGACCTTGCCTGAACTGTGTGAGACGCCCGAATCGGTGGTGGTGGGCACTGTTTCGCGCGTGAACGGCGAATGGCCCGGCGAAGGCGCGTTCCTATTCCCATGGGAAAGCGCATGTGTGCTGTGGCAGATGCTTATTCAGATGCAGCCCAGCGAGCTATCGGATATCGATGAACTCTATCGGTCGGTCATCAACGAGGTCAGCAACATCATGCTGGGCAACTATCTGCAGGCGATTAGCCAGATGACGGGGTTCACCTTGCAGATGGAGCCGCCTGCCTTCGCTGCCGACATGGCGCAGGCAGTGTTAAGCTCCGTCATGGTGGAAGCGATGTATGGGCAACGCGAACTGTTAGCCATCGAGACAGCGTTCAAGACCGCTGAACACCATTTCAAGGGCTACTTTTTGTATCTGCCGGAGACGGGCAATCTGGAGAAGTTGTTCAGCGTGTTAGGCATCTGAAGGAGCAGTGGATGACGCGAGCAGAGGTTCAGTTGGCGGGCATGGGCGAGATAGTGATGGCGCGTGGGGCGGGTGTGATTGGCTGTATCGGGTTGGGTTCCTGCGTGGGCACGCTCCTGTTTGACCCGCGTACGCACGCGGCGGCGTTGGCGCATGTGATGCTGCCCGAAGCGCACGAGCAAGACGCAAAGCTCCTGCCAGGCAAATACGCGACCACCGCAGTGCCCACGCTGCTGCGCATGCTGGACCTCTCGCCCGCCACCGCCTCCCGACTGCGTGCGATACTCATCGGCGGTGGCGAACTGTTCCAAAACCGCAGCCAAGCCCTGCGAATCGGCGAGCGGAATGTGGAAACACTCCATCGGCTGTTGTGCGCGCTGCGTATCGATGTGGTGTTCGAACACACGCGCGGCAAAACTGGTAGCTCGTTCGAGTTCGAGGTCGCCACAGGCAGGATTAAGGTGCGCGCAGTCGGCGCGGCGGCTATCGAGCGAGATTTGGCGGCGGCGTTGGGCATCCAGCGCAGAGCCGCCTGAGGAGGTTCAATCATGAGCAAGATCCGAGTGTTGGTGGTGGACGACTCGATGTTTATGCGGCGAATGATCAGCGATCTGCTCAATCAGGACGCCGCGATTGAAGTGGTGGGCGCTGCGCGCAACGGGCAAGAGGGGCTGACTATGGCGCGTCAGCTCAAACCCGATGTCATCACGCTCGATGTGGAGATGCCCGTGATGGATGGCGTCACGATGCTCCAAAAACTGATGCAGGAGCAGCCGACGCCCGTGCTAATGCTGAGCAGCCTCACCACCGAAGGCGCGGAAGTCACGCTGAAGTGTCTGGACTTGGGCGCGGTGGACTTCGTGGCGAAGCCGTCAGGCTCCATCTCGCTGGATATCTACAAAATCTCGTCGCAGATTATCGAGAAGGTGAAGGCAATCGCCAAAGCGCGTCTCTCGGCGACACCGACAGCGGCGGTTAGTCCGATGCCTGCGCCGCCCAAGCCCAGCCCGCTTGTTGGGCGACCCACTCAAGACGCGCCGCTGGTGGTCATCGGCGCATCCACAGGCGGTCCGCGCGCGCTGAATGTGGTGATGAGCAACCTCCCGCTCGGATTACACGCGAAAGTGTTGCTCATCCAACACATGCCCGAGGGGTTCACGCGCTCGTTAGCGGAGCGGTTAGACCGCAGTAGCGCGTTCACGGTGCGCGAGGCGCAAGGCGGCGAAGTACTGCAACCTGGCGTCGCCTACTTAGCGCAGGGCGGCAAGCACCTCAAAGTGGAGCGCGGCGGCAAACTCACGCTGACCCAAGACCCGCCTGTCCACGGAGTGCGCCCTGCCGTCGATGTCGCCCTGCTCTCGATTGCCCAGAACTATCAGGGCGCAATTGTGGTCGCCATCCTGACGGGGATGGGCAGTGACGGTGCGGCAGGGCTACGCACGCTACACGCCAAAGGCGCCTACACCATCGCCGAAGATGAAAGCACATGCGTCGTGTTCGGCATGCCACGCGCCGCTATTCAAACCGGGTGCGTCAAGCGCGTCGCGCCGCTCCACCAAATCGCAGAAGCCATCACCGAGGGGGTGAAAGAACTATGCAGCAAATCCCAGGCAGCCTAAACATTCCGAAGACGCCCGAACTGCTGCGCGACTTCGAGCAGTTCAAACAGCTACTCAAAAAACGCACGGGGCTCGACTTAGACCAATACAAGTTCGAGCAGACCTATCGTCGCATCTACACGATGATGGAGCGTGCAGGCTATCGGAAGTTCACCGACTACTTTGCGCACTTGGCGGCGGACGAGGCGCGCCTGCGTGGCTTCATCGACCGACTCGCCATCAATGTGTCCGAGCTGTTCCGCAACCCCGAGCAGTACGAAATCCTGAGGAAGCAGGTGTTGCCCGAGCTGCTCAAGAATAGCATGCAGTTGAAGCTCTGGAGCGCGGGTAGCTCCTACGGCGCGGAGGCGTATAGCTTGGCGATACTGCTGCATGAGCTTGCGCCGAACCGCTCGCATCAGATACTGGGCACCGACATCGACCAAGAGGTGCTGGAACGTGCGCGGCGCGGCGTATTCGCCGAGAGCGACCTGCGCAGCGTGCCCCCCGAATATAAACAGAAATACTTCCGCGCTTTCCAAGAGAACGGGCGCACCCAGTACGAGGCAGACCCTGCACTCAAACGCTATCTGAAGTTCGAGCGACACAACCTGCTCTCCGACCCCTATCCCAGAGGGTTCGACCTCATCGCCTGCAGGAATGTCGTCATCTATTTCTCGGATGAGGCGAAGGACCGCATCTTCCGAGAGTTCCACCAATCGCTCCGCCCAGGTGGCTACCTGTTCTTGGGCAACACGGAGCGTATCTTCAACTACGCGCAGATTGGGTTCGAGAACCCCAGCGCGTTCTTCTATCAGAAACCACAACAGGAGGTTCAACGATGGCGAAACGCATCATGATTACGGACGACGCGCTGTTTATGCGCGTGACGCTCAAGAACATCCTCACGCAGAACGGTCTCGAAGTGGTTGCCGAAGCGTCCAACGGGCGCGAAGCTGTCGAACTCTACGAGCAACACAAACCCGACCTGGTGTTTATGGACATCACCATGCCCGAAATGGACGGGTTGGAGGCGCTCAAAGCCATCCGCGCCAAAGACCCCAACGCCAAAGTGGTGATGTGTACCGCGATGGGACAAAAGCAAATCGTCGTAGAGGCGATTCAGGCGGGCGCGAAGGACTTCATCGTGAAGCCGTTCCAGCCCGAACGAATCCAGGAAGCCGTGCAGAAAGCGGCATAGGAGGGAGGAACGAGCGTGAAGGCAGAATACATCAATCCGTTCATCAGCGCGGCGTTTAATGTCTTCCAGATGATGATCGGCGTCACGCCGCAGAAGGGGCAACTCAGCGCGCGCAAGGGCATCTTCACCTCGCAACAGTGCAACATCGTGCTGGGCGTCACAGGTCAGCTGGAGGGGCAGATTATTATCGGCATGTCGGTCTTCACGGCAGATAAAATCGCCTCCAAGATGCTGGGCACGACCATCCGCACCTTCGATGAGTTAGCCGCCAGCGCGATTGCCGAGCTGGGCAACATGATTTCGGGCGCGGCGCTCACCGAGCTCGCGTCGCTGGGCATCCAGTGCAACCTCTCGCCGCCCAGCCTCATCCGAGGCACGAATGTGCGCATCAGCACGCTGGAAATCCCGACGCTGGTAGTGCCGCTGCAGACCGAGATGGGCGACTTGGAAATCAATGTTGGGCTATGCGAACGCAGCAAGTAGACGCCTCTTCAGGGGACACGCGGGACGCCGCCGCGTCCCGCGCTCATAACCCACGCAGGCTCTGCCCCGCGATCGCCCCATCAGATTCTGCAGTAGCCACATCGGTTCGTCGGGCGGACTAACGCCGTCGCTTCGAATCGGCAGGAATCGCGCCCTGCAGGGGCGAATCTAACCGACGCCATGCATACCGTTGTTGGATGGAGTGTCTCCGTGACGGCGTTCGCGCTGATGCTGCTGGGCGCAGCGCACACGACGCAAGACAAGCCCGTTGAGGCAGCAGCCGAACTACCCCGAACCCGCGGCGACTGCCAGACCTGCCACCCCAACGAGGCGAAAGATTGGGCGGAATCGCGCCATGCCGCCGCGTGGGAGAGCGAGACCTTCGGACAGACCTCGCGCAACCGCACGCTGAAGATGTGCTTGCCCTGCCACGCGCCCGAACCTATCCTCGCTAAAGGCTTCGGCGAGCATCCGAGCCTGCGCGACGCCGACCGCGCCCACGGCATCGACTGCATCAGCTGCCACCAAGACGCCGATGGCGCATATCACGGCGCACTGGGCACAAAAACCGACGCGCACGCCACCGTGAACAACGAGAAGTTCGGAACCGTCGACATGTGCGCCACTTGCCACGAAATCTTCGGCACGGTGGACTGGTACAAGCAGAGCGAGTGGGGCAAAGACCCTAACGGCTGCGTGAACTGCCACATGCCCGTGCTGGAGCGACCGATTGCCACAGGCGACGGTTTGCCTGCCCGCAAAGCGCGCATCCACAGGTTCGAGGGCGCGACGCCCGCAATGTTCCAAAAAGGCGTCAAGATGGCGCACGAGCGACGCGACGACTACCTCCAAATCAAGCTGGAGAGCGTCGAGGTGGGGCATACCGTGCCCACGGGTCCCGAATATGTGGTCGTGATTGTGGAGGCGCGCTTCCTGCAAGGGGGCGCCGAGCTGGGCAAGCACCAGACGCTGCTGGCGGATAACGGCGCCATCGATGGCAACGATACGCGCCTCAAACCAGGCGAGCGCAGGGTCATCCGCGCGCCCATCCCCGACGGCGCGACAGCGGCAACGGTGCGCGTGCTCCATAAGCGCAACCGCGACCTCCCCGACGAGCAAGCCCGCGTACTGTACGAAGCACAGGTGACCTGGTGAGGCTTCAGCGATGGCTCGCTGTCGGCGGCGCAGCGACGGCGATCAGCGTCGCCTCTGCCGACCGCCTTATTGAAATCCCGACAGGCAAGCTGCTCTATCCTGAGCGCATGGCGATAGAAGCAGGCGTGCTGGCAGGCGCGCCCGAACGCGAGCGCGTGCTGGTCAACTTCCGAATCGGCAACCTCTGGGAGGTGCAGGGCGCGCGCACAGGCTTCGACTCGCGCCTGGAGGTCTATAACCTGCAATATAGCCTCTACCCAGAGATTCCAGGCTACGCGCCGGGCGTCTCGGTGGGCGTGGTGGATGCACTCAATCGCACCGCGCAAGGGCGAGGCTACTTCGTAGCAATCTCGTATGGCATCGCCGCACTGGGCGAGACGCCGTTAGACCACGACTTGCGCGTGCATCTCGGCTTCAGCGGGGGGCAGACGTCGAGATTCTTTCTCGGCTTCGATGTGCCCCTGACCAATCAGCTTTTCCTTCGCGCGGAGCATACGGGCGAGCAGATCAACGCAGCGCTGGCGTGGCGACCGAATAACCTAACGGAGGTGCGCGGCGCAGTGATACGCGGGCGCACGAGTTGGAGTATCATGATAAGGCTATGGGCGGATTGAACTCTATGGCTCCTCGAGGGCACGAGTGGGTGCAGCTGACGCCTGTGCAGGGCTGGGCGCGTTGGAGCCACGCGCTGCTGCTGCTGGGCGCGGCGACGATGGTCGGTATCGGGCTGTACCTCACGCCGAACCCTGCTGGGCACGGCACGCATCAGCAGTTGGGGCTGCCGCCATGTACTGTCTATCATCTCACGGGGCGTCCTTGCCCCTCGTGCGGGCTGACCACCAGCGTCAGCGCCATCCTGCACGGACAGTTCGCGCTGGCGTGGCGGGCGAACCCCATCGGCTTCCTGATTGTGGCTGCAACCGCCGCGGTCGCGCTCAATAGCCTCGCCGCCCTCCTTATCGGGCGTAGCCTGCGCATCGAACTGTCGCGACTCAACTGGATACTCACCCTGTTGATGTCGCTGTGGCTGGCGCACGGGGTGATACGGTTCGCACTGTGGCAACCGTAAGTAAGGTATCCTTATGTTATGGAAGCGACGATGCGCCATACAGGGGCGTTCTTGACGGAAACGCCCCCGACGATGTTCACGCCAGAGCAGTTCGATGCTGAATCGCGCCAGATGGCAGACGCCGTCGAGCGGTTCGTCCGCGAGCAGGTGAACCCGTATGTGAAGCGTCTGGAACACGGCGAGCCTGCGCAGATGCGCGAACTCCTCATCGACGCCGCAATGTTGGGATTGCTCGGCATCGATGTGCCCACCGAGTTTGGCGGGCTGGGCTTACCCAAGACCACCTCCGCGCTGATTACTGAGAAGACCGCCCTGCAACCCTCTTTCGCCGTCTCGCACGCGGTGCATACCAGCGTGGGCAGTATGCCTTTACTGCTGTTCGGCACGGAGACACAACAACGCCGCTATCTGCCCAAGCTCACCACAGGCGAGTATATCGGCGCGTATGCCCTCACAGAGCCAGAGTCAGGCTCCGACGCGCTCTCTGCACGCACCCGCGCCGATCGACAAGACGAAGCCTACCTCATCACAGGCAATAAAATCTGGATTACCAACGCCAGCTTCGCCGACCTGTTCGTGACCTTCGCCCAAGTGGAAGGCGAGCGGTTCACAGCGTTCTTGGTGGAGCGCGGACCGGGCTTGCTCATAGAGCGCGAGGAGCATAAGATGGGGCTGCACGGCTCCTCGACTTGCCGGGTGGTGTTTGACAAGGTGCGTGTGCCAGCTGAGAACCGTCTGGGCGCGGAGGGCGAGGGCGCGCATGTCGCGCTCTACACCCTGAACTTAGGGCGGTTCAAGATTGGCGCGGCGGCGTTAGGGGTCGCCAAAGAGGCGTGGCGCATCGGCTATGAGTACGCTGCCGAGCGCAAGCAGTTCGGGCGCGCGATTATCGAGTATCCGTTGGTATGGCGCAAGTTGGCGTGGGGCGCGACGCTAATCTACGCCGTCGAGAGCGCGCTCTATCGGCTTGCCGACGATTTGGAGCGTGCGTTCCACGCAGAGGGCGCATCGCGTCAGGCGGTGTGGCAAGAGGCGGCGGCGCACTACGCCGCCGAGTGCGCCTTGCTCAAAGTCGCCGCCACCGAAGCCCTGCACCAAGTGGTCGACGACGCCCTGCAAATCCACGGCGGCTACGGCTACAGCGAGGAGTATCCGATCGCCGCGCTCTACCGAGATACGCGCGTGAACCGTATCTACGAGGGCACCAACGAAATTAACCGCCTGAACTTGGTGGAGCGGCTCATCTACGCGCGGCGCAAGGGGCTGTGGATGCCCATAAGCATGCAAACTGGCGAGACCGACACAGTGGAGGGAACGATTGGGGCGTTGCGACGCCTCAGTGCAACCGCGCTGGACGCCCTGCAATCACACGCCGAGCCGCCCCAACTGCTGGTGGAACCCCTCGCCGACGCGCTGATTGCACTCTACCTGCTCGACTCGGCGCATGCACGAGCGCAACTCACGCGCAGCCATGCGCACCAAGCGATGACCGCGCTCTATCACGAACATGTGCGCCGTCAACTGCTGGGCTGGTCGGCAGATTTGCACGCACAGATAAATGTGCCCGCCCAGCCACTCGCGCCACTCTATGAGGCGGTGTGGCAAACGGTGCGGCAAAGCTAAGCTCCTCGAAGTGGAGCTGTTCTTGAGTTCACAGCTCGCCAATCGGGTGCGCTGCCATTCTTAGCGTCGTGTAAGTAAGGTGCGACGCCATTCTTAGCGTCGCAACGAACCCCCAAATCCGTCGCGTCGTCGTCCCCGCCGACGACACACACCACCGCGTAGCGTCGGCGTCCCCGCCGACGA
>JARJMV020000116.1 GCA_029335935.2 bacterium | reverse complement strand
TCGTCGGCGGGGATGCTGACGCCACGAATGGCGGTGCGCGTGTGCTTTCGTCTTGTAGGAGAACGCCGTGCGACGCCGAATAGGCCATCGAGTGGAGGCAACGGTATGAAACGCGCTATCACGATAGACGATCTATTCCGAATCAAACTGCTGGGCAGCCCACAGATTGCGCCCGACGGCAGCCAAGTCGTGTTCGTTTATAAGTGGATTGACATAGAGAAGAATAAATATTTCTCCAATCTTTGGCGCGTGCGTATTGGCGAAGCGGCGCAATCCTTCACTTACGGCGAGTGGAGCGATTCTCAGCCGCGCTGGTCGCCTGATGGCAAGCATATCGCGTTTGTCAGCAATCGGCAGAAGCCCAAGAGCCAGATTTATGTAATCCCCGCCGACGGCGGCGAGGCGCGCCCGATAACCCACTTGGAAGAGGGCAGTATCGGCGAGTTCGCGTGGTCGCCCGACGGGAGCCGTATCGCGTTCATCTACCGCGAGACCGCCCCTGAGTGGCGCGAGCAGGCGCGCAAGGAGCGTCAAGAGAAAGGCTTCTCTACCCCGCCGCGCATCATCCGACGCGCGTATTGGCGGCTCGACGGCGACGGCGCATTTGTCGACCAGCGCTATCATCTCTATGTGGTGGATGTGCGCACGGGGGAGACCACCCTGCTCACCACCGACCCAGAGTTCAGCGAGTCCAGCCCCACCTGGTCGCCCTGCGGCAACTACATCGCGTTCATCAGCAATCGTCACCCCGACCCCGACAACCATCCGGGCTACGATTCGATATGGATAGTCTCTGCAACGGGCGGCGCGCTGCGCAAGGTGGACGCGCCCGACGGACCCAAATACGCCGTGCGCTGGTCGCCAGACGGTAAGTACTTAGCCTACATCGGCAACCCATACCCCGACGACCCCTACCCCCGTAATGACCATGTGTGGCGCGTATCGGTGGAAGGTGGCGACGCGATAGATTTGGTGGCACGCTTGGACAACACGGTGGGCGTGGGCACGCTAACCGATGTGCGCGAGTTCGGCGGCGGCGCGCCTATCCTCTGGAGCGCGGATAGCCAGCACCTCTACTTCTTAGTGAGCGAGCGCGGCGGCGTCTACCCCTATCGGGTCAAGGTGGACGGCACGCACCTCGATTCGTTGCTCGACGGCGACTTCGAGGTTGCGGATATGAGCCTGTCGCAGGACGAGCATCGCCTCGCGCTGCTCAAAGGCGACGCGACGCATCCCCACGAACTATTTCTGGCGGAGCGCACGGGCAACACGCTCAGCATGACACAACTCACACAGTTCAACCAGCCGCTGCTGGACGAGGTCGCCATCGCGCCCCCCGAAGAGTTCGAGGTGGTGGCGGATGACGGCGTCAAAGTACACGGTTGGCTGCTCAAGCCGCCCGATTTCGAACCCGCCCGCAAGTACCCCACGATACTGATGATCCACGGCGGACCGCACGCGATGTATGGGCGCGTGTTCTTCCACGAGTTCCAGTTGCACGCGGCGCAGGGCTATGTGGTGGCGTACACCAACCCGCGCGGCAGCGTCGGCTACGGCGAGGCGTTCGCGCGTGCTATCAAGGGCGACTGGGGCAATCGCGACTTCAAAGACCTGATGACCCTCACAGACTATCTGGCGGGATTGCCGTTTGTGGACGCCGAGCGGATGGGCGTGGCAGGCGGCAGTTACGGCGGCTATATGACCAACTGGATTGTGGGGCACACCAACCGCTTCAAAGCCGCCATCACCGACCGTAGCGTGGTGAACTTAGTGAGCATGGGCGGGACATCGGACTTCCCGATGATCCCCAACCGCTACTGGCAGGGCAACTTCTGGGATGAGCCCCAGAAGCTGTGGGAATGTTCGCCGCTGGCGTATGCGGGGCGCATCACGACGCCGCTGCTGATTGTGCATAGCGAGGGCGACCTGCGCTGCCCCATCAGCGAGGCGGATCAGCTCTTCGCCGCGCTGGTGCGTCTGGGCAGGGAGGTGTTGTATATCCGCTACCCTGCCGAGTCGAGCCATGGGCTATCGCGTAGCGGTCCGCCCGACCTGCGCCGTCATCGGTTGGAGCAGTATCTGGCGTGGTGGCGCGAGAAGCTCTGACGGCTACTCCACAAGGATGGTCTGCTCGCGCCCGGGTCCGACGGAGATGACCTTCACGGGCGTATTGAGATACTCCTCGATGAAGTGGATGTAGCGTCGGGCGTTTGGAGGCAGTTCATCGAAGGTGCGGCAACCGCTGATGTCCTCCATCCAGCCGTCGAGCTCGGTGTAGAGGGGTTCGCACTGCGCGAGTTGGTGGGCGTCGGCGATGAACTCGCGCGTCTCCTTGCCGCGCCAGCGATAGGCGGTGCAGACCTTGAGTGTCTCGAAGCCCGAGAGCACATCGAGCAGGGTAAGCGCGAGGTGGGTGAAGCCGTTCACACGCGCGGCGTAGCGCAAGGCGACGAGATCGAGCCAACCGACGCGCCGTGCCCTGCCGGTGGTCGTACCGTATTCACGCCCGCGATTGCGGATCCGTTCGCCAATCGTGTCGTGCAGCTCGGTGGGGAACGGCCCTTCGCCCACGCGTGTGGTGTAGGCTTTTGCCACGCCCCAGATTTCGGTCAGACGGTTCGGTGCGACCCCCGTACCCAAGCACGCGCCCGCCGCCACAGGGTGCGAGGAGGTGACATAGGGATAGGTGCCGTAATCCAAGTCCAGCAGTGTGCCTTGTGCCCCTTCCATCAGGATAGGCTCGCCCTGCTCAAGGGCGTTCATGAGCAGATGGGGCGCGTCGCAGACATAGGGGCGCAGGAGTTCGGCGTAGCGTGCCAACTCCTCGATAAGCGTGTCGAGCGTGATGGGCTTTGCGCCGTAGACGCGCTCGATAGTCGGGTTGCGCCTGCGTAGCACGCGCTGCACGCGCTGCACGAGCCGCTCGCGCTCCATCAAGTCTGCCACACGCACACCGATACGCCACGCTTTGTCGGCGTAGGTCGGTCCGATGCCACGCTTGGTGGTGCCGATTCTGCCCTCGACTTGCGATTCTTCCAGCTCGTCCAGCAGGCGGTGGTACGGCATGGTCAGGTGGACGCCTTGCCCGATGCGCAGGCGCGACAGGTCAACTCCCTGCTGTTGGAGCGCGGCGAGTTCGATTTCGAAGGCGCGCAAGTCCAGCACGACGCCGTCGGCAATCACAGCGGTCACTTGGGGGTGCAGGATCCCTGAGGGGACGAGATGGAACTTGTAGGTGGTTCCATGGACGCACACGGTGTGTCCGGCGTTGCTGCCGCCCGCGTAGCGTGCGACATAGCGTGCGCGTTGCGCCAAGAGATCTACGATTTTGCCTTTCGCCTCATCGCCCCACTGGGCGCCCACCACAACAATCGCTGACATTTTGCCTCCGAAGGGGGGGGTAGCGGCAGGGCGGCGTCGCCGTGGCGGGAAGCGTCGCCCTGCAAACAGGCCGCTCAGCTGCGCTCGGCGAGCCAGCGGGGGATACGCTCTTGGACGGTCTGCACCTGCTTGATGCCGCGTTGGTAGGCGCGCTCGGCGCGATATTCAGGCTGCGCCTGACGCTCTTGCAGCCGCCGAATAATCGCGATAGCAGTCACCGTCGCGGAGACCAGCGCCGCCCCAATCAGCCAACCATACGGGCAGCGGGTGTTAGAGCTCATAGCGTCCGTCACCGTCTTCACCCGACTCGCGGGAGCGGAAGATGCGCTTCACAAAAGTGATTAACTCCTGCGGATTGAACGGTTTGGTCAGGTACATATCCACGCCCTCTTGCCAGCCACGAAACACATCTTGGTCTTGCGCTTTCGCGGTCAGCATAATCACGGGCAGCTCCGCCGTGGCAGGGTCGCGCCGTAGGTTGCGCAGCACCTCGAAACCGTCCATGTACGGCATCATCACATCCAGCACTACCAAGTCGGGCTTCTCGGAGGCGACTTTCTCCAGCGCCTCTTTGCCGTCGTGCGCCGTGACCACATTGTAGCCCTGACGCTCTAAGTTCACTTGAATCAGGCGCACAATATGCCGCTCGTCGTCGACTACCAGAATCTTCCTCATGCGTTCTCCTCCGCGCGTATGATGCCGATATTGTACCCCATCCTTAGGCGCATCGATGCGCGGCAGTGTTCCATAAGAGATTATCGGCAAACAGTTATGAAGGTTTAGGGGGTGTGGATCGACTGAAGATTTCCTCGGGCATGACTGGGTCTTTGAGAGCGCCTGTGTTTGTGGATAGACGCTGAGCGAGGTAGATTGCCTGTTCGGGTGTGAAGTCAGGGTTGATACCGCGTGTGGCGCGTCGGGCGTCGTAGGCAGCCGTTCACCCCACGCTTTGCACCACGCGCGGGTGGACGATTTTGCCCCCGTGCGCCGTCAGCGTTTCGCGAGCAATCTCGTCTTCAATCGCAGGGTTGGGTTCGGGCAGCATGCCCACTTTATGGAGGTGCGCCATAAGGTGGTAGAGGTTGCGACTGTAGAGCATGCTGGCGTCGATAGGCGCAGTCGCGGGCAGGTTCACTGCGCCCATGATGGTCACGCCGTTGTGTTGGATGGTCTCGCCCGGTTGGGTCAGTTCGCAGTTGCCGCCCCACTCGGCGGCGAGGTCGACGATGACGCTGCCGGGCGTCATCGCCTCCACTACGCGCTGGGGGATGAGTACAGGGGCGCGTTTGCCAGGCACAGCGGCGGTGGTAATCACCACCTCGTGCTGCACGAGATGCTCGCCCAGCAGGTCTTGTTGGCGGCGCAGGGTCTCCTCTTCTAAGGCGCGTGCGTAGCCGCCTGCCGTTTCGGCTTGGGCGACTTCGAGGGGGATTTCGATGAACTTGGCGCCGACGCTCTCGACCTGTTCACGGGTGGCGGGGCGCACATCGTAGCCGGCGACGGCAGCGCCGAGCCGTTTGGCGGTCGCCATCGCCTGCAAGCCTGCCACGCCTGCGCCAATCACGAACACGCGCGCGGGCGAGACTGTGCCTGCTGCGCTCATCAGCAGCGGAAACATGCTGGGCGCGAGGTGCGCCGCGAGCAGCACCGCCTTGTAGCCTGCGACGGTCGCCATCGAGGAGAGCGCGTCCATGCTCTGGGCGCGCGTGATACGCGGGATAAGCTCCATCGCGAAGGCGGTTGCGCCACGCGCCGCCAGCTGCGCGACGCCCTGCGGACGATAGAGCGGCTCCATCATGCCAATCCATACTTGCCCCTCGCGTACATGGGGCAAATCCGCCTCGAAGTTCGGGTTCGCGCCTGCCGTGCGCACAGCCAGTACGACGGACGCCTCGTGCAGCACCGCCTCGCGCGTGGGCAGCACCCGTGCGCCTGCGCTGCTGTATGCCTCGTCGGGGTGGTACGCGCCTGCGCCTGCCCCTGCCTGAACAAGCACCTCGTAGCCCAGCTTGGCGTAGCTTGCCGTCAGCGCAGGGATCAGCGCGACGCGCCGCTCGCCCGGATAGGTCTCACTCAGAACGCCAATCTTCACAGTCTTAATTTTACCTTCCTAATCGTAGAGCGCATCGAGATAGCGGCGCAGCACCTCGTCCACCACGCCACGAAACGGCAGCGAGTTCGCCATCCCGTAAATCGGCGCCATTTCGCCCTTCGCTTCGGGGTGCGCTTTCACAGAGTGGATTGCGTCGCGCAGGTCGCTCAAGAAGGCGTCCGCCACACCAGGTTGCGCATGGCGAATCGTGACGGCAAGGTGCAAGCCGGGCGGACGCTGGAGCGCAGTGAGCCGCCAGCCACGCTGCGCGAGCTGGTCAAGGACTTGATAGATATTGAGTTGCTCCTGCGCGCTGGTGAAGGCAATTAGAAAAAGCGGCTCGCCCATCAGTTTGAGTTCGGGCATCTGTTCGATGCCTTTGCGGAGATGGAGCGCGGTCTCCATAATCTGGCGGGCGCACTCCATGTAGCCCTGCTTGCCGATGGCGACCATTGCCGCCCAGCCCGCGACGCTCAGTGCGCCAGGGCGACTGCCTGGCAGCGTCGGCGAGGCGTACAGACCGCCTTGCCACTCCGTCGCGGTGAAGTATTGATACCGTCGCAGCGGACGCCCTCGGTATAGCACGACCGATAGCCCCTTCGGTGTGTAGCCGTATTTGTGGGGGTCAACAGAGATTGAGGTCACGCCGTCCACGCGGAAGTCCCACGGTGTCACGGGGTAGCCCAGCGCCTCGATAAACGGCAGCAGGAAGCCGCCCAAGCAGGCGTCCACATGCATCCCGACGCCGTATTGCTTCGCCAGTTGCGCGATTTGGGGGATGGGATCAACGACGCCGTGTGGGTAGCCGGGCGCGGAGCCGACGAGCGCAATGGTTTGTCGGGTCATCGCGCGGTGCATCGCGTCCAAGTTCGCTTTGAAGTCGTCGCCGACGGGCGTGCGGATGAGCTTGACGCCGAACAGGTGCGCCGCTTTGTCGAAGGCGGGGTGCGCGGTTTCGGGGGCAATCACTTCGGGTTCGGAGACGCCTTTTTCAGCGCGCGCCCAGTCGCGGTAGGTCTTCATCGCCAGCAGGATGCTCTCCGTGCCGCCAGAGGTGGTTGTGCCCACTACTTGCTGGGCAGGGTCGTCGGTCTCAGGCGCGCGGAGTAGGTGCGCGGTCATGCGCACGATTTCCGCCTCGAACTTAATCGTGCTGGGGAACAGGTCGGCGTGCAGGGGGTTGCTTTGGGCGTGGAGCGCGTAGACTTGGCTGAGGAACGCTGTGTGGTTCTCGTCGCCGTGATAGACCGTCCCCGACACGCGCCCTTGCTTCCAAAGCGGCGTCTCCTGCTCGCGGAGTTGCTGCAGCCACTCCAGTATCTGCTCGCGCGGGACGCCCTGCTCGGGCAGCGTGGGGAAATCGGGCAAATGCTCCAGTTTCGGGCGCATTTTGGAGCGCACCATCGCCTCCACTTGGGCGTACTCGGTTTCCAATCGTTTCTGCACGGCAGGGATGCGCTGCGCGGCTTTCTCTGCGCCCCTCAACACGCCCTGCCAAACACGCTTCAGCCCCATAATGCAGGGATTGTACCTGAAGGCGTCGGCGAGCATCGGTCCTGTGCCCTCGCTCAGCAGGCGTAGGTATGCGCTGGAGGTAAACATAGGGTTGTATCGTGCAGGAACCGCTCCAGCGCCGCCAGGCGTTCTGGCGCAAGGTGTGGCGGCGGCACGAAGTGAGCATCGCCGAGGCGTGTACCGCCAATCCAGTTCTGAGTGCGCCGAAAGGACTCCTGTCCAAGATGAGGAATATCTTATCCGCACCATATCTGTCGTGCCTTGAACGAAGGGGGACACGCCATGCACACACAAACGGCGACGCCTGTAAGCGAGAGCGAGCGCATCTACGCGATGGACGCCCTGCGCGGGATTGCACTGCTGGGCATTCTGATTGTCAACATGGGCGCGTTCAAAGGGCTGAGTACGCTGGCGCTGTTTCCCAGTCGGGAGAGCCTCGCGCGCGCTGCCGACCAGACCGCGTTCTGGCTGATTCAATCGCTGTTTTCTGCGAAGTTCTATCCGATTTTCGCGTTTCTGTTCGGGCTGGGCTTCGCGCTCCAAATGGAGCGATTGCAGGCGCGTGGTCTGAACCCGACGGGCATCATGCTGCGACGCCTGCTCATCCTGCTCATCTTCGGTATGTTGCACGGGCTGTTCATCTGGACAGGCGATGTGCTGTTCGTTTACGCGCTGAGCGGGATGTTGTTGCTACTGTTTCGGAACTTCCATCCGCGCGTGGTACTGAGCTGGGTGATTGGGCTGTGGGGCGTGCAGGCGTTTTTATGTCTCAGTTGCGGAGGGTTACTGCTGAGCTGGGGGTTAACGGGCGACGCCAGCGTATCAGGATCGCTGGATCCGCTGGACGCGCTTGTCGAGCAGGGGCGACGCGCCTACGCTTCGGGCAGCTACTGGCAGGCGCAGCAGTTCCGCTTCATCGAGTGGGCGATGATGCTGCTCAACGCGGTCTTCTTCGCGCCGAATGTGCTGATGATGTTCCTACTGGGACTGTATTTCGGCAAGGTGGGCGTGTTCGCGCAGTTAGAGGCGCACCGCCGTCTGTTGGGCTGGTTGGCAGGCGTGGGGCTGACAGTGGGACTGGGGTTGAACGCGCTCGTCGGCGGCGGGACGCTGAACGCCATCCGCGCCGCGCAGGAGATGAGCTTGTATGGGTGGCTCACGATAAGCGTCGTGGTGGGTCCGATACTCTCGCTGGGGTATATCGGCGTGTTCGGGCTACTGTGGGCGTCGCTGCCAGCGCTGCAACGCCTGCTAACGCCTGTCGCGGCGGCAGGGCGCATGGCGCTCACGAACTACCTGATGCAGTCGGTGGTGTGTACCCTGCTGTTCTACGGTTACGGGCTGGGGCTTCGGCTGGGTATTGCGCAGGGGTTGATGCTCAGCGTGCTGATTTGGGCGGTTCAGACGGCGGTCAGCGTGCTGTGGCTGGCGCGGTTCCAGTACGGACCGATGGAGTGGCTATGGCGGAGCCTCACCTACGGGCAGCGCATGGCGTTGCGACGCGCGTAGCGTGCGCGGCGGTGAGATTCTAATCGTCTATTGGCTGCAGCAGGGCGCGCAACTGCTCGTGGTCGCCTTGCTGTAGCGCGTTTTGCACTTGTTGCAGCCGCTCTGTCAGGCGGTTCAGCCACTGGAGCGTCGCCTCGCGGTTCAGCAGCAATAGATGGCTCCACAAATCGGGGTCGCTGCGCGCCACGCGCGTGGCGGATTGCCAGCTGCCCCCGCCTTGCAGCTGCGTGGGATTCTCGGCATGTAGCGCGGCGAGGCTGAAGGCGAGGCAGTGGGGCAAGAAGCTCAACAGCGCGAACTCGCGGTCGTGTTGCGCGGCGTCCATGCGTATCGGAACCGCGCGCACGGCTCGGACAAGGCTCTGTACGCGCTCAAGGGCGTCGGCGTCAGTTTCGGGCGTCGGGGTCAGCGCCCACTGCGCGCCTTGGAACAGGTCGGCGCGCGCGGCGCGATAGCCGTGCCGCTCCGTGCCTGCAATCGGATGCCCGCCCACGAATCGGTTCGGATAGGGCAGATAGGCGCGCGCCCACGCCAGTAGGGGTTGCTTAACGCTTGCGACATCGGTAATCACGCCGTCAGGTCGCTGACGCGCGGCAAGCTGTCGTAATACTTCGGGGATGGCGCGGGGCGGCGTCGCAATCACTACCACCTCAGCGTCGGCACAAGCAGCCACCGACCCGATCGGCTGGTCGATTGCGCCCATCGCCAGTGCGCCTTGCACCGCGTCGGCGTCGATATCGTAGCCCCACACGGCGTCGCCGAGCGCAGCGTGCTGATACGCTAACCCCACCGACGCGCCGATGCCGCCCAAGCCAATCAGAGCCACTCGCATAAACTCCGCTCGTCCGAGACTCCGTAGAGAACGACCGCAACCTCGCCCTTGGGCGGTTTGGCCGTCCAGTGCGCTCTCGCCTCGCTCAGCTTGCCCCGAAACTCCTCTTCGTACTGCTTGGTCTGCTCGCGTCCGACGACCACCGTGCTGTCGCCGAGCGTGTCGTAAGCCGTCTGGTGCGTTTTGAGCAATCGGTGGGGCGACTCGTAGAACAC
>JARJMV020000105.1 GCA_029335935.2 bacterium | reverse complement strand
CCCTCTCCCGCCCTCGCGGGAGAGGGGAGCGCCGCGTACCGTCGGCGTCCCCGCCGACAATTGGCGCAATCTAAAGTTCGTGTGAGGCTGTTCGAAAATTCGCTTGTTGTATGGGGAACCCCCTCCTGCAGGTTCCCCCTTGAAAAGGGGGAACCGATTTTTCTGAATTGGTTCCCCCTGCTTGCAGGGGGAACCTAAAGGAGGGGGTAGCTGCCCTACTTGGTTATTGGCGTAGGAGCGCACCTGCGTGGGCGCCCTGCGTTTTATGGGGGGTGCATTCTGCCAAGACGATTTTCCGAACACCCTCAATCAAGGGAGACGCGCCTCTGAGGCGCATCTCCCTGAGGGTTACTTCAAGTTACTGGTCCTCGTCGTCGCGACGGCGTTTCTCACGGTCCACAAGTTCGCGCTCCAACGCTTCTAACAGCTCGCGTAGCATGCCTACCATCACGGAGTGTATCTGTCCCATGTCCGCGCCGATATCCTCCTGAATGAATTGGCGCGCGGTGAGCTGACCACGCCAGATGGCTTGGAGCTTCGGAGCGTACTGCTTGAGCGTGATATTACTCATCAGCTTCCTCCTGTTTAGTCGCCTTGTGTGTACGACTAACTCTTTGTTCGCTTACATTTGTCCGCCAAGCGGGCGATTTTTCGTATCGGTTTGTCTTACCACTGCAGCAGCACGGGTTCCAGCGGCTGGAGCGTGAGCGTCCCTTCGATGGTCGCCCCGTTGATGAGGTTCATTCCCTTGATGGGCTGGTTTTCGGTGTTGACGAGGCGCACAGTGATGGGTTGGCGCGTGTAGTTGCACAGGCTGGCGACGAAGCCGCTCTCGTAAGGCGCGACGCGATAGCTCACACCCCACACAGGTTGCTCGTTCTCGCCCAGCACACGCAGCGGACGCTCGATACGCCAGGTGTCTAAGAGGGGCTGTAGGCGGAGAAACAGTCGCCGTGCGTCTGTCAGCGGGTTGCGCTCGAAGGTTGTGATGCCGGGGCGTGAGACGCGCCGCCGCCCGTAGCGGTCGAACTGCAGGGACGGCTCGCCGAAGCCCAGCACTTGGATCCCACGCTGTTGGCGCAGTGTGTCCAGCCCAGCGAACGCCTCATCCGAGAGATACTGCGTGTTGGCGATGATGATTCGCGAGACGCCGTCGGGCAGCGGTCGCGTCTCCAGTTGCCGTTCGGTGATGAACCCCACGCGCACGCCCAGCATCGTCAGCGCGATATAGAGGCTGTCGCGCGGCACAACGGCGTCCACCCCTTGCATCCTCATGTCGTGCTGCGAATAGAGCAGGTAGACATCGGGTTTTTGGTTCTGTAGGGCGGCGATGGCAGGCGCGAGGCGGTTCAAATCCAAAGTGGTGTGCGCCAGTGCCTCCACGATTTCGGGGCGATGGAGCAGACTGCCCGCGAAGTCGCTCGTAGGGTCGTCGGTGCGCTCCCACACCCAGAAGGTGGTCGCCGACAGCCCGCGAATCGCCTCTTCCCACAACACGGCGCGGGCATGCTGCGGCGGCACAGAGCGCGTCTCACGGTCGCGGATGATATGGTTCTCCGAGTTGAACACGGGCGCGTCGCGCAGTGAGCGTTGCAGCTCGTGCGCGAGCATGGTCGTGACCCAGTCGAACGCCCACGGCGCGTCGCGGTCGCGGGTGGGGTAGGTGGAGGCGTCGTTGCCGTTGAGTTCGCAGAACTCGGCGAACCGTTCGGGGTCCACGCCGCGGGGCAACTCGCGGTCGTTGGTGAAACTCCAGCTCATCAGCTTCGCGTGTTTCGGCACGCCGGGCAGGTGTCGCTCGATCGCTTGCGCCAACTCGCGATGCCAGTTGGCCAGCGTCTCCGCGTTGAATGTCTGCCACTCGGCGAAAATCACGCCTGCGTCCTCGTCGGGCACAGGGATCTCGTCCCAGCTCTGATAGTCGGTCTTCCAGCGCGTGTTCAGCGTAATCAGGTTCCTGTGACGGCTCTGCAGCCATGCCCGCCACGCCTGCTGGTGCGGCGGCGACTCGCGCGACTCCACATTAATCGGCTCGTTGGAGAGGCAGATGCTCATCAGCGCGGGCTGGTCTTTGAGCAGGGGCGCGAAGGCGTCGATGTAGCGGCGCAGCACGGTCAGGCTCTCAGGGGCGAACAGACTGTATCGGATGAAGCCGTCGCGCCTCTGCTTGAGGTGCGGATACTGCTGATAGACCCATTCAGGCATGTAGTGGGGGCTGATCAGATAATCTACCTTCACATTCGCGGTGGCGGCGCGGCGCAGTACGGGCAGCACATCTTCCTCGAACGCCTGAAGGCTGATTTTCCCAGGCTCTGGGAGCACATCCCACACGCCGCGTTCAATCTGGATGAGGTTGAACCCCATCTGGGGGAGCTTTTCGAGGTCGGCGCGCACTTGTCCGAAGTGTCCGAATCCGACGAAGAACACGGGGCGGCGTTCGCGTGCGCCCGTGAGGGGGTTTTCTGTGTCGGCAATCAGCGACGCGCCCTGAATTTCGACAGGCGAGGTCACATAGCGCGGCACGTTCGGCAAGGGTTTCATGCCGCTCTCCGCTTCGGCGAGCATCTGGTTCAGGCGCGCCGCCACGCGCTCCATCTCGTCGAGCTGCTGATAGGCGCGTTGCAGTTGACCCTGCTGCAAATCCTCGCCCACATAGCGCACGAACTCCTGAAGAATCGTGAGGCTCGCTTGGGGGTAGGCGATGTCTTGCCCTGTGTCGCGCACGCGGCGCATTTGCGCTTCCCAGCTGGGCAGTTGGACTTGCAGGGCTTGCAGGCGTTGCAGGGCGAGGGCGCGGGTAAAGAAACGCAGGTCGCGCTCGGCTTGCACCAGAATCTGCCTGCCTCGACGGAGTTGAATGCGCAGGGTCTGTTCGGGGGCGGCGGGCGCGTTGAACTGGAACACGCCGCGCGTATGCCCTGCGGCGAGGTTTACACGCTGTCGGGTGCGCTGCTCGCCCAGCTGCACCTCGATTTCGAAGTTGCGCAGGGGCTGCGCAGTGTAGAGTTCGAACCCGACAACGCCCGAGGCGGCATTCAGGTAGACTCGCTCACCCAAGTCGTCGAGTGTAAGGATGGGTCGTTCGGGCGTCTCGCTGGGAGTGAACGGCGTGGCGCGGTTGCCTTGCTCTAACTTTACGGCGTCGAGCCACACGCCGTCGGTGGGGGCTTCAATCACAATCACGAGGTCGAAGTTGGTTTCGCTCTCGCGCGTGGCGAAGGTGATTTCGGCGCGTTTCCACTGTCCGCCCGTGTCTTGCAGGGGCAATCGCACGCGCCAGCCGTCGCCTCCACCGATGAACCCCACATAGCCTTCGTGGGTCTTGTACCGACAGCTGAGCGTGTATACCGTGTTCGGTTGCACCTCGATGCCGCCCTCGTAGCGCAGGATGCCGTAGATGTCCGCGCCGAACGGCGTGGCGTTGGTGAACTGGAGACATACCTGACCCGTTGCGCCTGGCTCAGCAACGACCTGCACAGTGGCGTCGGTGTTGCGTTTGTCCCATTGCCAGCCGACGGGCAGATGGCTCTCGGTCTGCTCGAAGCTGGCGTTGCGAACAAGGTTGGGGTTCGGCGCAGTCTCCAGCGGTTGCAGGGTAAGCTTCGGTTGACTGTACCCGTGCAAGAGTAGTCCCAACCACAGCGTCAGAGCCATCCCACGCATACTCCCTCCTGACGATTGCAAGGTAGTATACCTCAGCGAGCGCTGGGAAAGATGCATCGCGGCTTAGGAGCGCGACTGCATCATCCACAGCAGCGGCAGTGCGCCTGTTTCGTGCAAGGCGGCGATAGGGCGGAACGCAATCGCGGAATCGCCTTCCAAGTAGCCGAACAGCGCGCGCCAAGTATGACGCATCAGTGCAGCTTCGTCGGGGACGCCTGCACCACTGAAGGACGGCAGCCGAAAGATAATCGACATGAGACCCGACTCGGTCGAGAAATCGTTGGCGAGATGCTCTGCCTCTTTGCAGAGGCGCAATCGCTGGGGGATTGTTCCCACGATGAGCGGCAACAGGGCGCCGTGCGTGTCGGACAGCCATGGCATGCCGTCCTGCCACACGATGTGCTGGTAGCGTAGCAGACAGGTCATTTCGCGCGGCGCGAACGGGTCGGATAGCCGCTGTAGATACTGCTCGATGAGCGGTTGCCACTCGGTATGGGCGTGTTGCGCCGCCTGCGACACGAGTTCGGCGATAGGCGTGTGCAGGGGTAGCGTCTCGTAGATTTTGATACGCCTGGGCGCATAGCCCGGATAGACGCCGATACGCACGGCGTGGAACGGTTCGGGGCGTGGGGGCTTGAACGCGCGCGCCTCCGCGCTAGGCACGTCCAACAAGGCAATCTTTATCTCACGCATCAGCTCGCCTGTGTCCAAGTCGATTAGGTGGCTGATGTCCAGTCGGTAGCCGACTGGCAGTACGATGTTCTCGTAGGCGAGTTCCATCAGGCGCAGGTTCTCGCGCGGCTGCAGGTCTTTATCGCGCCAAGTGCGTCCGAGCATCTCTTCCATCTGCTCTGCGGGCAGGATGCGTCGTTCGGTGAAGTGTTCTTCCAACGCGCGAGCGGTCAGCCACAGCCGTAGCAGGGCGCGCGTGTATTGCGCCTCGTTCGCGGGTTCGGCTTGCGAGGCTTCGATGATTTGTATGAGCCGCTCCACAGCCTGTTTGAGGCGTCGCGCCTTGAGCGATTCCAGGTTCGGGGCAAGCGCGCGCAGCTGCTCTAAGAACGCGGGTTGGATGCCCGATAACCCACGCGCGGCGAGGTCTTGAACAATCTTGAGCGTCTGCTCGATGCTTTGCGTTTGCAGGTCAGCGCGATCGACGGTGGCTTTGGCGGCGCGTTTGCCGCTGCGTTTGGGCGTGGTCGGGGGCGTGCTGAGCATCGCCTGCTGGCCGTAAGTGAAGCGTTCAGGCGACTGCGCCCACACAATCAGCACGGCAATCGCGTGCTTGCAGAACTTGGCGAACCGCGCGGCGGGGCAGGTGCATTTCGCCACGGGCGCGCCCTGCTTGAACTCGATACGCACGGTGTAGGGTTTACTGCCCTGCACTTGGGCGTAGAGCGTGTCGTCCGAGCGGGCTAACTGCAGCAGCTGGTTCGCTGCCACAATCTGCTCGGCGTTGCGATAGGTCGCCATATCGCACAGTGTGCGTACCTCATCCAGTGTCATCGGTTGCATCGGCGGCGTGCCTCCGTCGGTTGGGGGCAGCGCGTACCCGCTATGCGCGTTTGGCCCCCTTGAGAATCTGTTCCATCACTTCCAGCAGGCGGTTGGGCGTCGCTGCGAAGGTCGGGATATCGAGCGCGGCGACTTTTTGGGCGAGTGGCTTATTGTAGATGGGCTTGCCCTCCTCCAACGCGAGCAAGCAGATGACATGCGTCTTGCTCTCGCGCAGGGCGCGCAACTGGCTCAACAGCGCCGACTCGTCGCCGCCCTCGTACAAATCGGTAATCAGCACAAGGATACACTTCACAGGGTTCCTGACCAACTGAGCGGCATAGGCGACCGCCTGGGCGATGTCTGTTCCACCCCCCAACTGCATGTTGAACAGCAACTCCACAGGGTCGTCGTTGAGGAACGGCGTGAGGTCCGCGATGCTTGTATCGAACGCCACCAAGTGAGTCTCCAGCACCTGCAGTGAGGCGAAGATGCACGCCATGATGCTGGCGTACACTGCCGAGTTCGCCATGCTGCCGCTTTGGTCGACCAGCACGATGATTTGCCAGTCGCGGAAGCGTTGTTCGTTCGCCCAGAAGTAGAGCCGTTCGGGGATGATGGTTTTGCGTTCGGGCAAGTAGTTTTTGAGGTTGCTGCGGAGGGTGCGTCGCCAGTCGAGGTTGCGCGCGGAGCGGATGGGCGAGTAGCGATTGCGTTGTAGCGCGCCGAACACCGCCTGACGCACCTGTGTCTCCAACTTGCGCCGTAGCTGCTCCACCACATCTCGGATCAAATCACGCGCCGCCTGCTTCACGGTGTCGGGAATCTGCTCTTTGAGGCTCAGAAGCGTGGCGGCGAGTTGCACATCGGGCTGGAGTTGTGGTATCAGTTCGGGTTGCAGAAGCATTTCAGCCAGCCCTGTGCGCTCGAAGGCGTCGCGTTGCACCATCGCGAGGGTGGACTGGTTGAACAGCGTGCGCATCTGCTCCAGCCACTGGGGGATGTAGGGTTGGCTATCGCCCGTGCCGCCGAACCGCTCGCCACCGTCGTAGACGAAGCTGAGCGCGTTGTCCAGCGCAGTGAGGCTCATCGAAGCGGGGAGGGCGCCTCGCAAGCCGTCTTCGCCCTGCGCCTGCTCCGCGCCGCCGCGCAGCCGAAACGCCGAGTTCGCTTGCTCCGCGCGCCTACCTAATATCAGTCGCCAACGCTCCAGCGCTTCACCGTGCGAGTCCATACCGAACATTATGAGTGTACCCACTCAACGGCTGCCTTGCGTATCCCTCAAAAAATCGGCGCAAGTTGCCGATAATCTTGCGGGGAAGTGCTATGCAGACGAAGACCTATGTCGCGCCGACGAAGTTGGAAGCGCTGCTGAAGATACGCGAAGAGCACGGCGCGGACGCAGTGATTCTCAGCGAGCGCACAGTTCAGAAAGGCAGATGGCTGGGCAAGAAGCCGATGGTGGAGATTGTGGTGGGCATCCGCGAGGCAGAATCGGACGCCAAACCGACGCCCCGACCCGCCCCTAAAGTCGAGCCGAAAGGCATCGAAGAGTATGACCCCAACCAGGCGCGCCTGCGAAAACTGGAGCGCGAGGTGCAAGAGATACGCGCACTGGTGCAGACGATGCACGCCTACATCATGCACGGCGAGGCGTCGCCGACTCAGGCAAACCTCGCTGCGGAGCGTCCCCTCATCGCGGCGACAATGGATGAGCATCCGCTGCTACGCCCGTTGCTGCAGGCGGGCATAACGCTGGAGATGGCGCAGGAGCTATTGCGTCGCGTGCCGCGCATTCCACATAACGCCGCTGTCGACACGCTGCGGCGCACGCTCGTCGCGAAAATCCCCATCGGAGGCGTCCTGCTCCGCGAGAGCCGCGCCCGCCAAGTCGCCGCGCTGGTGGGGCCCACAGGCGTCGGCAAGACCACCACGATTGCAAAGCTTGCCGCCATCCACGCGCTGGACTACAATCGCAAGGTTGCGCTGCTGTCGCTGGATACCTACCGCATCGGCGCGATTCAGCAGTTGCGCACCTACGCCGAGCTGATGAAGCTGCCCCTCCATATCGCGGCTACCGCTGACGAGGTGCAAGAGGGGTTAGACCTGTTCGCCGATTACGACTTGGTGCTGATTGACACTGTAGGGCGCGGACAGCGTGACGAGGCGCACCTGCGGGAGATGCACGAGTCGCTGCAGTCGGTGCGCGGCGCGGTCTACCTCACGCTGAGCGCAACTGCCGACACGGCGACGCTGCTCGACGCCGCGCAACGGTTCCAACTGTTCGAGCCGAGCGCGATAATCCTCACCAAGCTCGATGAGGCGGCGCGCGTGGGCAACTGCGTTAGCTTGGCGTTAGAGGCGGGGCTGCCGTTGGCGTACTTCACGACGGGGCAGCGCGTGCCCGAAGACATCTGCCACGCGGACGCCAAAACGCTGGCGCACAGAGTCATCAGCGAACTCGCGCCCAGCGTTGCATCCGGGAACGGCGTTGAGGTATAATTAACGGTGTGCGGGAGTAGCTCAGGGGTAGAGCATCGGCCTCCCATGCCGAGGGTCGCGGGTTCGAATCCCGTCTCCCGCTCCATCAGCGTCGCATCGTGCCCCCCAGTATCGCCCCGACCAATCCACACGCAGGCGCGAGCAGCCCATACGCGCGTATCAGAGTGGGCGTGACGGCGTCCCACGCGCGATACTGCCACATATCTGCGTAAAGCAAGAGCAAGGCGTAGGCGACAGGCGGCGTCAGCAGCGTGTAAAGCCCGACGCCGACCCCGACCACGCCGCGCCGTTCAACCCGACGCGCCAGCCACGCCAGGAACCCCAAAACCAGCGGGCTGACCAAGAGAATGGCGGCGACTGGCGCGAGGTTGAACGCGCCCAGCGCGTACCAGCGCGGCAGGTCGCGCAGCGTCGGCGGGTAGCCTAACAGCGTCCAGAACACGCTCAGCCACAGCGGGAATACCGCCCACAAGAGTAGCCCTGCACCCAGCGTGCGCACGGCAAGTCCGAACCCAGCGCGCAGCCACATCCAACGCCGCACGCCCACGACCCGACTACCGACCATCGCCACGCCGACGCTCCTCTTGTAAGCGATATAACTCCATCAGCGCAGAGAAGGGGTCTAATGGGTTGCGCGCGCGCTCCTCGTCCAACTCGCGGATACGCTGATTAATCTGGCGGTTCAGCCGAACCGCCGAGTAGACCAGCAGCGCGATAATCGCTAAGCACGCCAGTACGAACGGGACATTCATCGCCGTATCGCTTGGAGTATACCCGTGTGGTGCGCGTGGCAAATCGCGACGGCGAGCGCGTCGGCAGCATCGTCGGGCGTAGGGGGGGTCGCCAGGCTCAGGAGCCGTTGCACCATCGTCTGCACTTGGGGCTTTTCTGCGCTGCCGTAGCCCGTCACCGCTTGCTTTACTTGCAGGGGCGTGTAGTCGCACCACTCGATGCCCGCTTCCGCCGCGACCAACAACGCGATGCCTGCCGCGCGCGCCACCTGAATCGCCGTGCGACGGTTCGTGCTGAACAACAGCTGCTCGGTTGCCAGCGTGTCGGGCTGATAGGTCTCTACCAACTCGCGCAGCCCGCGGTAGAGTCGAAGCAGCCGTTCGTGGGGCGGTGTGGTCTTGGGCGTCTCCAGCACGCCGTGCGTCAGCGCGCGATAGCGATTGCCTACCGATTCCAACACCCCGTAGCCCATCGTCGCCGTGCCCGGATCCACGCCTAAGATAATCATTTCTCCTCGCAGACTCGCTCGATTCGCCGCACAGGACGAAACTCCTCCTTGTCGGCAGAGCGCCCTGTCGTCCAAACCGTTTCTCAGGGTCTCGATAGGTATAATCCCCCATGCTATGCGCAAGCGTCGTAGAAAGCCTTTCCAACGCTATTTCACGGTTAGTGAGGCGAATGCTCTGTTGCCTGAACTGCGCGTCAAGCTCCTGAGGCTACAGGCGATGCTCCAACGCCTGCGCGAAGAGTACGGCGAAAAAGAGCGGGAACTGCTCCAACAGGAGCGCACCAACGGCAAGCATCCCGAATGGGGCGAATCGAGCGTCGCACGCGAAATCCACAAAGCCGTCGATGAGCTGCACAAGATGGGCATCTACCTCAAGGACATCGAGGAGGGCATCGTGGACTTCCCCCACCTGCGCGACGGACGCGAGGTGATGCTCTGCTGGCGGCTGGGTGAGGAGCGCGTGCAGTATTACCATGAGCTCGACACAGGCTTTCGCGGGCGCAAACCCCTCTGGGAGGACTGAATCGATGCTCTGC
Organism: bacterium; assembly: GCA_029335935.2. Lineage (GTDB taxonomy): Bacteria > Armatimonadota > Fimbriimonadia > Fimbriimonadales > GBS-DC > GBS-DC. Next base: position 1,557 of record JARJMV020000105.1, on the reverse strand, counting down.
GTGCGTGCGCCGGGGCGCGTGAACCTGATTGGCGAACACACCGACTACAACGATGGGTATGTGTTGCCCGTCGCGATTAGCTTGGAGATGCGCGTTCACGCCCAGCCACGCGCGGATACACACTGCATTCTCTACTCGGATACGCTGGACGAGCAGGCAGAGTTTGACCTGCGCGCTATTCCCGAGCCGTCGCAGCTACCCTCGGGTTTCGTGCGCTATGTGGCGGGCGTGGCTTGGGCGCTGCAGACCCACACGGGATGCACGCTGCGCGGCGTCGAGGCGACCATCTGCAGCAACTTACCCGTGGGCGCAGGGCTGAGCTCCTCCGCCGCTCTGGAAGCGGCGTTCGCCGTGCTATGGAACACCATCAACGAACTGCACATAGATAAGTTGACGCTGGCACAGTGGTGTCAACAGGCAGAGCAGATGTACGCTGGGGTGCAGTGCGGGCTGATGGATCAAGCCGCGAGCCTGCTCTGTGAGGCGGGGAGCGCGCTGTTTCTCGATACGCGCACGCTGTTCGTGCAGAGCGTCGCTTTGCCCCCCAACTGGGCGATTGTGGTGGCGGATACAGGCAAACCGCGCGCCCTCGCCGACTCAGAATACAACCTGCGCCGCGCCCAGTGTGAAGACGCAACGCAGGCGTTTCGGAACCTGCTGAGCGAGGAAGTCATCGCCCTGCGTGATGTCAGCCCAGAGCAAGCCGCGCTCTACCTGCCGCTGTTGGAAGAGCCAGCCCGACGACGCGCACGCCATGTGATTGGCGAGAACGCTCGCGTGTTAGAGTTCCTAACCGCGCTGCGCCACGCCGACGCCAAGCGCGTGCGCCATCTGATGCTCGCCTCGCATGCATCCCTGCGCGACGACTACGAGGTCAGCTGCGCCGAGTTAGACGCGATGGTGGAGGCATGCATGCACGCTGGAGCGATTGGCGCACGGATGACAGGCGCAGGCTTCGGTGGTGCATGTATCGTGCTGGTGGAGAAAACAGCGTTGGAGCCGTTCCTGCACACCGCAGGGCAATATTATCGGCAGTACGCCTCCTATGAGCCGCGATTCTGGGCGTGTGAGGCAGTCGGCGGCGCGAGTGTGTGCATATGAACTCCAGCCACTCTCCCAAGAGAGGGGAAGCTTACCTGATGGGGGCACAAACTTCAGGTTCACCACTGCGTCAGCGCGTGGTAGTGTGCTGCTGTTCTTAACCCCCTCCTTGAGGTTCCCCATACTGCGTGGGGAGAACCGTGCCGCTGCAACAAACGGTTCCACCGACTTGCAGAGGGAACCTTTAGGAAGGGGTCAAAAACACTCAACTCCCGACGCCACGAATGGCGTCGCACCAGCACGGCTCGTCAGCGGGGACCCCCACTGTAGCTTAGACATTCCTGTCCAAGCACTATCTCTGTAGCTTGGACATTCCTGTCCAAGCACTATCTCTGTAGCTTGGACATTCTTGTCCTAGGTCTATCTCTGTAGCTTGGACATTCCTGTCCAAGCATAATGTGTCGCCCGGACGACGACGCTACGAGGTGGTGATGTCGTCAGCGGGGACGCCGACGC